>JAURVW010001054.1 GCA_030655275.1 Solirubrobacteraceae bacterium | reverse complement strand
GACTTCGTGCTGCATGAGCTCAAGCGCCGCCGTCTGGGTGCGATCGAGACGCCGGGTTCGTTCGACGACGCCGTCGTTGCGCGCGTGCACGCACCGCGCTACGTCGACTTCCTGCGCGGTGCGTGGGACGAGTGGGTCGCGCTCGATGCGGCGAATGCGCAGCGCGATGCGTTCCCCTCGTATTGGCCGATCCGTACCTTTCGCAGCGACGTGCTGCCGGCGAGCTTCGCCGCCCGCATGGGCCTGTTCTCGTACGACGCGGGGTCGCCGCTGACATCGGGCACCTGGGCCGCCGCGCATGCGGGCGCAGGTTGCGCGATCGCGGCGGCGCAGGCTGTGCTCGCCGGCGAGCGCGCCGCTTTCACGCTGACCCGGCCGCCCGGTCACCACGCGGGCGCCGACTTCTTCGGTGGCTACTGCTTCCTCAACAACGCGGCGATCGCGGCGCAGACGCTGCGCGATGCCGGCCTGGCGCGCGTTGCGGTGCTCGACATCGACTACCACCACGGCAACGGCACGCAGGCGATCTTCTACGACCGCGCCGATGTGCACTTCACCAGCCTGCACGGCGACCCGCACACCGAGTACCCGTATTACCTCGGCTATGCGGACGAGCAGGGCGCGGGCGCCGGCCACGGCTTCAACCGCAATCTGCCGATGCCGCGCGGCACCGGTTTCGCCGACTGGCGCGACGCGCTGGCCACCGCGTTGAAGGGCATCGGCACGTTCCGACCCGATGCGCTGGTGGTCTCGCTCGGCCTCGACACCTTCGCCGGCGACCCGATCGCGGGGTTCATGCTGCAGAGCCCCGACTACCTGCGCATCGGCGAAGACCTGGCAGGCGCGGCCCTGCCGACGGTGTTCGTGTTTGAGGGCGGCTATGCCGTGGACGAGGTCGGCGTGAACGCGGTCAATGTGCTCGAAGGATTCGAGCAGGCCGGCTGATCAGGCCAAGAGGCGTCCCGTCGGCGACCCCGCTCCGGGACTTCACGGATTGCCCGCCCCCGCCCGACCCGGCCCAATGCCCGGTTGCCCACCGATCGATTCACGTCCAGGAGACCCTTCGCATGATTCAACGCTCCCTGCTGCTGCGCGCCACCGTACTCGCGGCGCTGTCCACCGCCTTCCCGCTCGCTGCCTGGGCGCAGGCATTTCCCGTCAAGCCGATCAAGCTGGTGATTGCCTTTCCCGCCGGCGGACCGACCGACATCACCATGCGCCAACTGGCGGAGAACGCGTCCAAGGTTCTGGGGCAACCGGTCGTGGTCGAGAACAA
>JAURVW010001053.1 GCA_030655275.1 Solirubrobacteraceae bacterium | reverse complement strand
CGCGGCGGCGATGGCCGCGGCGCGCTCGGCGATGGTCATCGCCGGGTAGCCGACGACGCGCGGCGCCGCGGCCTCGTGCATCGCGCGCAGCTGCGCGGCGTGCAGGGCAGGGCTGCCGCGCTGCGCGATGAAGCTGGCGGTGCCGCGGATCTGCTCGGCCATCGAGCGCCGCGCGAGCGGCAGCGTCGCCATGCGCGGACCGAAGCGCATCGCGCCACGCCAGAGCGCGAACGCGAGCGCGGCGGCGCCGAGCAGCACCGCCGGCGCGCCGTGGCGCCAGAGGAATTCGAGCAGCGGCGGCCGGACCTCGTCGCGCACCAGCCAGACGGTGCGGTCCGCGCGCAACTGCAGCGCGGCCGCTGCGATCAAGGCGTGGTCGTGTTCGAGCAGCAGCTGGTTGTCGAAGGGCAGGAGGAATTGGCTCAGCGTGACCGTGCCGCGGCCGTGCGGCACACGCACGAGAACGTTGCCGCGCTTCGTTTCGAGCGCCCAGAGCGGCAGGGCGACGGTCGCCAGCGGCAGGCCGACGGGCACGCAGGTCGCGTAGGTGTGTCTTGCGCCGAAGGCCGGCGTCACGCCGAGCGGCTCGCGCAGGTCGGGGCATTTGCGGCTGGCGGGTGAGGTGCGCGGCGCGTCGTGGCGGTCGCTGTCACGGTCGCTGTCTGGATCCTGATCGTGGTCATGGTCATGGTCATCGTCAACCGCTTCGTTCTCGTCGCTGACTTCGTCCGCGTCATCGTCGGCATCGTCACGCGAGCGATCCGACGCCGCTGGTTGTGAAGCCGCCGAAGCACCCGATGCGGCGCGCTCTGCGATGCGGGCGTCCTGAAGGGCCTCGTGCCAGGTCTTCACCCCGACCCAGTCGAGACCCTGACCGCGCCCGCCGAAGTCGCCCACGACGAGGTGGCCGCCGGCCTCGACCCAGCGCCGCAACGCCGCCTCGCGCTCCGGGAAGATGTTCCAGTGGATCGACTCGAGCAGCAGCGTCGCGCCGGGTGGCGGCAGGCGCTCCAGGTTGTCCGGCGACTCGACCGTCGCGCCGAACTTCCCGATCAGGCGCTTCAGTCGCAACTGCGGGTCGC
>JAURVW010001034.1 GCA_030655275.1 Solirubrobacteraceae bacterium | reverse complement strand
CGGCCGCGACTTCGCCGGTGTCGACATCACGATGGAACCGATCCTCATCCGGCCGGGCCAGCACTACAGCAGGGGTGGCGTGCGCCCCGACGTCGACGGCCAGGTGCCGAAGGTCCCGGGCCTCTACGCCGCCGGCGAGGTCGCCTGCGTCTCGGTCCACGGCGGCAACCGCCTCGGAGCCAACTCGCTCCTCGACACGCTCATCTTCGGCAAGCGCTCCGGCGCCCACGCCGCGGCCCGCGCCGGCGACATCTCGATGCCGTCGGCTCCGTCCTCGCGCATCGAGGTCGACGCCAAGAAGCTCTCGAAGATCATCAGCCGTGAGCGCACCGGTCGCCGCGTCTCCGAGATCAAGGACGAGCTCGGCACCACGATGAACCAGAACTGCGCGGTCTACCGCACGCAGGAAGGCCTCGAGAAGCAGCTGGAGATCGTCCAGCGCCTCAAGGAGGAGGCCAAGACGGCCGCCATCGACGACAAGGGCACGGTCTTCAACCAGGACGTGCTCGGTGCCGTCGAGCTCGAGTACATGACGAAGGTGGCCGAGACGATCGTCATCGGCGCCCTCGAGCGCAAGGAGTCGCGTGGTGCCCAGGCCCGCGCCGACTTCCCGGATCGCAACGACGAGGACTACCTCAAGCACTACACGATCGCGGCCGATGCGGAGGGCCAGCCGACGCTCGGCGAAGCCCCGATCACGTTCACGCAGTGGCAGCCGGAGGTACGGTCCTACTAGGGCCGGAGGAGTTAACCAATGCCTGAATACACCCTTCGAATCCGCCGCTACAACCCGGAAACGGGCGAGGCGCCGTACTGGGACCAGTACACGGTCGAACTCGAGCCGCACGAGGCCGTCCTCACGGGCATCCTCGAGGTCAAGAACCGTCACGACGGTTCACTCGGCGTCCGCTGCTCCTGCCGGTCCGCCATCTGCGGTTCCTGCGGCATGCGCATCAACGGCCAGCCGGGCCTCGCCTGCAACACGCAGGTCGGCGACGCCGTCAAGAAGTCCAAGGACGGCAGCAACACGATCATCGTGGAGCCGATGGGCAACATGCCCGTCATCAAGGACCTGAT
>JAURVW010001033.1 GCA_030655275.1 Solirubrobacteraceae bacterium | reverse complement strand
CGCGATGCGCTGGCCCGTCTCCCGGTTCGCCGATCTCGCCGGCGCCACCAAGTCGCCGATCGGCCGCCTCACCGAGGAGCTCCTGCCGACCGACGGCCCGATGGCCGCGTGGCTCGGCGACGACGGCATGCCGCTCCCGGGGCTGGACCTCGTCGCGTGCGTCGACGCGATCCTCCCGTCGATGGTCGAGCGCGACCCCGAGTGGGCCGGCTGGTGCGGGATGCTCGTCACCGCGCACGACCTCTCCGCGATGGGGGCCCGCCCGTTCGCCGCCCTCGACACGATCGGTGCCAAGGACGAGGCCACCCTCGCCCGCGTGATCAGGGGCCTCAAGGACGGCTCGGCGATGTTCGACCTGCCGATCGTCGGCGGCCACACGCAGCTCGGCACCGCCGGGCACCTCACCGTCACCGGCCTGGGCCGCACGGACTTCCCCGTTCCGGCGGGTGGGGGCCGGGCCGGTGACGCCCTCGGGCTCACCGCCGACCTCGCCGGCGGCTGGCGCCCGGGGTACGAGGGCCGCCAGTGGGATTCGTCCACCTCGCGCACGCGTGAGGAGATGCGGGAGATGCTCGGCGCCGTCGCGGCGGCGTCGCCGCACGCCGCCAAGGACGTGTCGATGGCCGGGATCGTCGGTACCACCGGCATGCTCGCCGAGGCCTCGGGCTGCGGCGCCGAGCTGGTCGTCGGGCAGCTGCCCCGGCCGAGCGACGCGCGCCTGGCCGACTGGCTCACCTGTTTCCCCGGCTTTGCGATGGTCACCGCGACCGAGCCGGGCGCCGCGCCGATGCCCGCCGGCCCTGCCAGCAGCGCGACCTGCGGCTCGCTCACGACCGAGCCGGGCGTTCGCCTGCGCTGGCCCGACGGCGAGGTCACGACGGCGATCGGCGGACCGGTCACGGGCCTCGGCCGCGCCAGCGCCGACCGCCCGACTCCACGCTCCGCTCGACCGAGCCGCTGCACCCCTTCCACCAACGGGACGCGCTCCGCGCCTGGTCCCACGACGACGGCGGCCGGCCTGCGCCCCGCCACCCAGGAGTCTCCGCGATGAGCGAGATCACGATGGCGGCCGCAGCCGCGCCGTTCGACCGCAACCTCGAACGCTGCTTCCACACGATCGAGGGGCTGATCACGGAGGCCAAGACGCGCAGCGTCGACCTGCTCGTGCTGCCCGAGGCGGCGCTCGGCGGGTACGTCGAGACGATCGGCGACGACGCCACGGTCGACATGGATCCGCCGCCGGCCTTCGATCGCGACGGGCCCGAACTGAAGCGCGTGATGGAGCTCGCCGGCGACATGACCGTGTGCGTCGGGTTCTGCGAGGACGGCGGCCCGGGCGTCCGGTACAACGCGGCCGCCTGCCTGAGCGGCGACGGCCTCCACTACGTGCACCGCAAGGTGCACCTGCCGCTGCGCGAGGATCGCGTCACGACCGCGGCCGCCGAGCTGAGCGCATTCGACACGCCGGTCGGCCGGCTGGGCATGCTCATCTGTTACGACAAGGCCTTCCCCGAGGCGTCGCGCACGCTCGCCCTCGACGGCGCCCAGGCCCTCTGCTTCCTCAGCGCGTGGCCGCGCTCGGCGACGAACTTCGCGGAGGAGCTCACCGACGACCGCCAGTGGCGGCGCTCGGAGCTGTGGGACCGGTCGCGGGCCGCGGAGAACTCGATGTTCGTCGCGTCGGCCAACCAGACCGGCGTGTTCGGGTCGCTCCACTTCCTCGGCGGCGCGCGCATCACGAACCCCAACGGCGACGTGCTCGACGTGACCGGCACAACGAGCGGGATCGCCTACCACCGGGTCGACCTCGAGGCGACCGTCGAGAAGGCCCGTCGCGCGCTCTCGCCGATCCGCGACCTGCGCCCCGACTCCTACGCGTCGCCCCAGCCGATGCGGGCGACGTCGCCGTTGGTCGTCGCCGAGGCTGGTGCGGGGAGTGCTGCGGATGCCGACCTGGCTTCGGGAGTGGCTCACGAGGCCGCCTCGGCCGCGATCGAGTCCACCGAGCAGGCCGCCTGAGATGCCCGAGGTCGACTTCCACATCCAATGGCCCGACGGCACGCAGCAGCACTGCGTCTCGCCGTCGCGGTCGATCGAGGCGGTGCTCGCGCCCGGCGGCCGCTATCCCGTCGCCGAGTTCGTGCGCCGGGCGACCGAGGCCCTGGCGATCGGCAGCGAGCGGGTGCGCGCGAAGTACGGCTTCGCCTGCACCGCGGCGGCCGCCCAGGCCGACGAACTGCAGCGCGCCGCGGCGCGCTTCACGGGCGACGACGCCGGGGTGGTGACCGTCGAGCGCATGGGAATGCACGTCCGTCCTCCAGCGGGGCGAGCGCTCGGCGGTCACCACTCCGTCGTCATCGTCGGCGGCGGCCAGGCCGGGCTGTCGGCCTCCTGGTTCCTCACGCAGGAATCCGTCGACCACATCGTGCTCGAGGCGAGCCGTACCGGCCACGCATGGCGCGAGCAGCGGTGGGACGCGTTCTGCCTCGTCACGCCGAACTGGCAGTGCGACCTGCCCGGGTACCCGTACGCGGGCGACGACCGCGACGGCTTCATGGTCCGGTTGCAGATCCTCGAGTACCTCGACGGCTTCCGTCGCTCCTTCGACCCGCCGGTGCACGAGGGCGTCCGGGTGCAGCGGGTCGCGCGATCGAGCGGTGAGGCGAAGTCGTTCGTGGTCGAGACGAGCGCCGGGACGGTGACCGCCGACCAGGTGATCATCGCCGTCGGCGGCTACCACGTGCCGAAGTTCCCGGCGATGGCCGCCGACCTCGCGGCGAGCGTCACGCAGGTGCACTCCAACGACTACAAGAACGCGGCCGTCCTACCTGACGGCGCCGTGCTCGTCGTCGGCAGCGGCCAGTCCGGGGCGCAGATCGCGGAGGACCTCCACCTGAGCGGCCGGCAGGTGCATCTCGCCGTCGGGACCGCGCCGCGGGTGGCCCGGTTCCATCGTGGGCGCGACGTCGTCGCCTGGCTCCACGACATGGGCCACTACGACCTGTCGATCGAAGACCATCCCGAGGGCACGGGCGCCCGCAAGGAGGCCAACCACTACGTGACCGGCCGCGGTGGCGGGCGCGACATCGACCTGCGGCGCTTCGCGACCGAGGGCATGCAGCTCCACGGGCGACTGTCCTCCGTGGTGAACGGCGAGGTGAGCTTCGCCGACGACCTGGCGGCCAACCTCGACGCCGCCGACGCCACCCTCAACCGCATCAACGCCGGCATCGACCGCTGGATCGCGGCCAACGAGGACGCCCTCGCGGCGCGTGGGATCACGCCCGAGCCGGCCGAGCCGTACGTCGGCGAGTGGACGCCCGCCGAGGGTGAGGGCGCGGGCGCGCTGCAGCTCGCGGAGGCCGGCATCACGAGCGTGATCTGGGCGACGGGCTTTCGGCCGGACTGGTCGTGGGTCGACCTCGACTGGCTCGACGAGACCGGCTACCCCGACCACGAGCGCGGCATCGTCGCCTCCGAGGACGGCCTGTTCGTGCTCGGCCTGCCCTGGCTCCACACCTGGGGCTCGGGCCGCTTCGCCTCCATCAAGCGCGACGCCGAGTTCGTGACGAGCCGCGTGCTCGAAGGAGCGAGGGCGAGAGCGACGGCCTGAGGAGCGACGGCGCCAAGGCGGCGAAGCGGCGTCGTTCAGACGACCGCAAGGCGGTCGGGCGCCGCCCTCCTCGCGCTCCGCAGTACGTCCTTCGATCTTCCGCGGTTCCGTCGCAGTGTGTCGCACGCCCGCGCAAGGTGGCACGGCACGATGCCTTCCGTGACCCAACGGAATGGACGGAACGCTTGCGCTGCCGACCGCAAGATCTACGATGTAGATCATGGAGGTCGGGATGCGTGAGCTGAAACAGAACCCAGCGGCCGCGGTGAGGGCCGCCGCGAACGGCGACCGGGTCGTCATCACCGACCGAGGCAAACCGGTCGCGCAGATCCTGCCGATCTCCAGCTCCCCGCTCGCCGACATGCGCGCCGCAGGTCTCGTGAAAGAGCCGACGCGATCACTCGCCGAACTTCCCGCGCCGCCCGTATCGCTCCGTAAGGGGCCGAGCCTCAGCGAGATCGTCATCCGACGGCGCCGGGACGAGCGGTACTGAGTGGCGTTCTACCTCGAGACCTCGGCGCTCGTGAAGCTCGTGCTCCCCGAGGCGGAGTCTTCCGCGCTCCGGGCATGGGTCACTGGCGCCGACAGCGATCTCGTTGCCTCGGATCTCGTTCGAACCGAGCTCCTACGGGCGGTCCGCAGCACCGACGAGTCGTCGAGCGGGGCCGCCAAGGTCGTCCTCGACGGGCTCGTGCTCTTTCCCTTCAGCCCGCGCATTCTCGACGCTGCAGGACTCCTCGCCCCGCCTGAACTGCGATCTCTGGGTGCCATCCACTTGGCGGCCGCGCTGGCTCTGGGCGATGACCTCGACGGACTCGTCACCTACGACCTCCGGCTCCGACAAGCGGCCGAGGCCTACGGGCTGACGGTCTTGTCTCCCGGCGCCTGACGGCTCCGCTTCCGGGTGGCCGCCACCTACTCGAGCGGAAGCGGGTCGTCCTTGGCGTCGTCGGCCCGTGCGCCGAAGATGCGCCGGTCCGCCTCGTCGATCGCGACATCGTTGATCGAGGCCTCGCGGCGGGCCATGTAGCCGTCGTTGTCGAACTCCCAGTTCTCGTTGCCGTAGGAGCGCCACCACTGGCCGGCGTCGTCGTGCCACTCGTACTGGAAGCGCACGGCGATGTGGTTGCCGGTGAACGCCCACAGGCTCTTGCGCAGCGCGTACTCGTGCTCGCGCTCCCACTTGGCCGTGAGGAAGGCGACCACCTCATCGCGTCCGCGGACGAACTCCGACCGGTTCCGCCAGACCGTGTCCGGCGTGTAGGCCCCGGCGACCCGCTCCGGATCCTTGCTGTTCCAGGCATCCTCGGCCGCCTGGACCTTCTGGCGGGCGGTGGCGTCGTCGAACGGAGGGACGGGCGGACGGGTCATGGGCAAGCTCCTGCGGGGTGAGGACGAGGCTAGGAGGAAGCCGGCCCCGCCCGTCTCCGACCGTTCCCATCTGGAGGCCGGGGAGATTTGCGCCCTTCTAGGGCACTCTTCTCCCCGGCCTGGCCTAGGCCTTACGCGGCGACCATCGCTTCGGCGACCTCTTCCTCGTCGGGCACGGCGGTCGGGGCGACCGTCACGGCCAGGACGAGGTTCGCCAGGGCGACGACGGCCGCGGCGACGAGGCCGTACTGGAAGCCGTCGACGAGGGCCGGCGACTGGGCGGTGCCCTTCGCGAGGGCGTCGGTCGTGGCGCTGGTCGACAGGGTCGTGATGACGGCCAGACCGAAGGCGCCGCCGATCTGGAAGCCCGCGGAGATCACGCCGGAGGCGGCGCCGGCATCCTCGTGCGGGACGTCGAGCACGGCCGCGATCTGGTTCGAGGTGCCGATGAGCGACATGCCCGCACCGAAGATCAGGAAGCCGGGCATGATCTCCGCGAGGTAGGAGCCGTCGGCCGTCGCCCGCGAGAGCAGCAGGAGGCCGATCGCCGAGAGCACGCTGCCCGCGATGAAGACCGGCTTGGTGCCGATCCGCGTGACGAGGTTGCCGCCGATCACCGCGGCGAGCACCGCGGTGACGCCCATCGGGACGAACTGGATGCCCGCCTCGAAGGCCGAGTCGCCGCGGACGCTTTGGAGGAAGATCGCCGAGAGGAAGAACATCGCCAGGAATGCCGAGCCGTTGAGCGCGAGGGCCACGAGCGACACCGACAGGCTGCGCGAGCGGAAGAGCCGCATCGGCACGAGCGGCGCGGCGGTGCGGAGTTCGACGGCGACGAAGGCCGCGAGCAGCACGACCGCGGCGACGAGCAGACCGAGCGCCTCGGTCGAGCCCCAGCCGAGCTCGCCGGCACGGATCACGCCGTAGACGAGCGAGACCACGCCGAGCGTGCTGAGCGCGGCACCGGCGACGTCGAACGACCGCAGGCCACTGCCATGGCTCTCACGCACGAGGCGCGGGGTGAGAGCCAGCGCGACGACGCCGATCGGCAGGTTCACGAAGAAGATCCACTCCCAGCCGAGGCCGTCGACCAGCACGCCACCGGCGATCACGCCGAGCGTGCCGCCGAGACCGGCCAGTCCGCCCCAGATCCCGAGTGCGGCGTTGCGCTCCTTGCCCGGAGGGAACGTGACCTGCAGCAGCGCGAAGGCCGCCGGCGAGAGGAGCGCCGCGCCGATGCCCTGCACGGTGCGGGCGACGATCAGCATCTCCGGCGACGACGACACGCCTGCCACGAGCGACGCGCCGACGAACAGCGCCAGGCCGCCCGCGAAGAGGCGACGGCGTCCGAGGATGTCGGCGGCGCGACCGCCGAGGAGGAGCAGACCGCCGAAGGCCAGCGTGTACGCGTTGACGATCCACTGCAGGCCGGTCGTCGAGAAGCCCAGATCGGCCTGGATGTCGGGCAGGGCCACGTTCACGATCGTCACGTCGAGGACGACCATGAACTGCGCGAGGGCGAGCACCGTGAGGATGCGCCACCGCAAGGGGTCGAGGGCTGGAGTCGGGGAGGTCATTGGATCGCCTTTCAAATCGTTTATGGATCAAACGATTCGGCCAAGGTAGCGCTTCCCCGGAAATGATTCAAGCGTTAAATGATTTCTCTGCCGACATCGCTGCGATAGACTGCGCTCCATGCACGACCACGCCGACCTCGATGCGCTCACCTCGGCGACGACCCTTCCGAGGGCCTTCGCCTCGCGGCTCGCGCTGCTGCTCGTGCGCACGGGAGACCGCGTCGCCGCGGTCGGCCACGTCGCACTCGAGGAGCGGCTCGGGCTCTCGGGCCGCGACTACACCGCCCTGGCGGTGATCGCCGAGGACGCCCCGAGCTCCCAGCAGGAGCTCGCGAAGCTGATGGGCAAGGCGCCCGCCCTGTGCGTCGGGATGCTCGACGACATGGAGGCCGCCGGCCTCATCGCCCGCGGTCGCGATCCGAGGGACCGTCGCCGGTCGGTCGTCACGCTCACGCCGAAGGGCGAGGACACCCTGCGCCAGGCCGACGAGATCGCCTTGGAGATCGAGACCCGCGTGATCGCCGACTTCACCGACGCCGAGCGCAAAGGGCTCCTCGCGCTCCTGCAGCGCGTCGACACCTCGGGCCCCGAGATGTGCGCGCCGGAGCTCCCGGCGGCCGACGCGGCCGGCGCGGCCGCCCAGCCAGTCTCAGCCTGAGCGCCGTCGGCGCGGCGACCCAGCCCGTCTCCGTCGACGCACGGCCCAGCCCGTCTCAGCCTGAGATCCACCGACGCAGCGTCAGCCCGACGTCCCTGCGCCAAATCATCAGACGGACCGTGGTCCGGGGGGCGATTCGCCCCCTGGACCACGGTCCGTTTCGAAACTGGGGGTTGGGACCGCGCCCATTGCCTTCCGCGACGGCCCGCCGTACGCTCGCGCCATGGATCTCTACACGTGCTTCGCGAAGGGTGTCGGCGGCGCCCTGCATCCGTGCGCCGTCGCCAAGAACGCCCTCGACGACGCCGGCCTCACCTACGAGCTCAAGACCGTCGGCGGCCTCAAGAACGTCCCGTTCACCACGTTCGGCGGCAAGCGCGAGGAGATCAGGCGGCTCTCCGGCCAGGAACGCGTGCCGATCCTCGTCCTCGACGATGGCTCCGTGATCACCGGCTCCAAGAAGATCAAGACGTGGGCGCAGGAGCACGCGGCCGCCTGACGCCGGCCTGCAGCAGCGCCGCCGCCTAAAACTTCACCTCGTATCGCACCTGCACGAGGCCGTCGTCGTAGGCCTCGGCGTGCACGAGCTCGAGCTCGTGCCGGCGCGCGGCGCCCGCGAAGAGTGGCAGGCCGGCGCCGAGGATCACGGGGATGAGCGTGACGACCAGCTCGTCGACGAGTCCGGCGTCGAGGACCGAGCGGATCAACGCGCCACCGTCGACGTAGATGCCGCCGTCGCCGATCTCGGCCTGTACGGCCGCGATCAGATCGACGGGCTCACCGGAGACGGCCTTCACCGACGGGACCTGCTCCCCGTCGACCTCGCGCAGCGCGTCCGCCGGCAGCTCGCCGAGCGGGCGGTTCGTGGCCACGTAGACGGGCGTGTCGCCGTACGGCCAGGGCCCGTCGAACCCCTGCACCGCGTCGTAGCTGGCCCGGCCCATGAGGATCGCGGCCGTCTCGGCCATGTGCTCGGCGTAGCCGTAGTCCTGGCCCGGCTGGAACGGCGGCAGCCACGACAGATCGCCGTCGGTGCCCGCGATGAACCCGTCGAGCGAGGAGGCGATGAAGACGCGGATCTGGCCAGGCATGCGCCTCGAGCGTATGGCTTCGGGAGGTCGCCCACCGACGCACCTGGCCGACCTCCCGAGCGTCGGCTGAGCCCGCGGTCCGGACGTGAAAATCCGCACGCCGAACGCCTCCGCGCGGAAGGTCTGCACGCCCGTCCACTTGTTACCGAGCTGTGAAGGTCTACGATGCCGCGCATGGCCCGCCTGACCGAAGTGTTCACCGGCCGCGACACCCGCTACTTCGAACTCTTCGAAGAGGCGACTCGCAACGCCGTGCGCGCTGCGGAGATGCTCGCGGAGTTCGTCGACGGCATCCCGGACAAGCCCCAGCTCGCGAAGGCGATCGGTGCGGTCGAGAGCGACACCGACCGCGTCACGCACGACATCATCCAGCACGTCGGCGCGACGTTCGTCACGCCGCTCGAGCGCGAGGACATCCTCGAGCTCGCCTCCGCCCTCGACGACATCGTCGACCTGAT
>JAURVW010001031.1 GCA_030655275.1 Solirubrobacteraceae bacterium | reverse complement strand
GACTTCTTCAGAAAGTGATGCCGGCGCTGAGCCAGAGGCGATGGCGGTGCAGGCTGCCGTCGCTGTCGTTGCCGTTCGCGGTCGCGAGCGGGTTGGCGCCCATGCGGTGCGCGTAGACCGCGCGCAGGTGAACGCCGTTGTCGGCGCGGTAGTTCAGCGCGAGGCCGGGGCCCTTCAAGGTGACGCTGTTGTGCGCGACCAGCGGGCCGTTGCCGTCGGCGCGTTCGTTGCGCTGGTACTGGCGGAGCTGCCCCCAGTCGAAGAACGCGGCGAGCTGCAGACCGGGTGCGAGTTGCTGGCGCAGTTCGAGGTTGACGATCTGCCCGCTGCTGCCGCCGGCTTCGCCGCTCGGGTAGGCGTTGACCGCGCCGAATCCGCCGAGGTAGAGCTTCTCGCTCGAATCGAGGTTGCGGCTCGCGAACTGGCCGTTCGCCGTCGCGGCGAGCGAGAGCGTCGGCGTGAGCGCCTGCGTGCGCGCGAGGCTCCAGCGCAGGAGCTGGTAGCCGCCTTGCGTGTTCTCGGTGGTGGCATCGCCGATCAAGGCGCCGAGCGGCGAACCGGCCAGGCTCAGACGGCCGACGACGAACTGCGCGCTCGCCTGCGTCTGCCCGCCGCGGCCGAGCGTGTCGAACGCGTAGCCGTTGATGCCGGCGCTGACGCTGCGGTTCCGCGCCGCGCGCGTGCGCTGCAATTGCTCAGGCGTGAAGTTGTCGTCGTCGTTGGTCTGGCGCTTCTGGTCGAGGCCGAAGCTCGCGTTCCATTGCGCGAGGTGGCTGCGCCAGAGCGGGTATTGGGCGTCGAGGCCGATCGCCTGGCCGTGGCCCTCGGGTGCGCGGCCGGGGGTGGTGTTGAACGCATCGAGCACGCGGTAGCGCAGCGCGCTCGCACTCGCGCCGACGCGCCAGCCGAGCGCACCGACCGGCAGGCTCGCGCTCGCGCGCAGGTAGTCGGTGCCGCGCGTCTTGCTGGCGGCGAGACCGAGCCGATCGCCGAGGCCGAACGGCGCTTCGAGCGAGAGCGTCACGTTGACCCGTTCGCTGCCGGTCGAGCGGTTCGCGGCGTTGTCGAAGCTGACGTCGCCGCGCAGCAGTGGGCGCGCGCCGACCTGCACCAGCACGTCACCAGCCGAACCGCTGCCATCGCGTGCCAACCGGCAGACGACCTTGTCCGGCGACCAGGAGACGATCTCTGGCTCGACGCCGTCGACGATCACCTTGCAGACGTTCGCGGGCACGACGTCGCGCGAGCC
>JAURVW010000992.1 GCA_030655275.1 Solirubrobacteraceae bacterium | reverse complement strand
CGTGACCATCACGATCGTCTGGCCGAAGTCGTCGACCGCGGCGCGCAGGAGACCGAGCACGTCGGCTGACGCCCGAGAGTCGAGATTGCCCGTCGGTTCGTCGGCGAAGACGACCGCCGGGCGGTGGATCAACGCCCGTGCCACGGCCACCCGCTGCTGCTGCCCGCCCGACAGCTCCGAAGGCCGATGCCCCAACCGGTCTGCGATGCCGACCGAGGTGACGAGTTGCTCGAACCAGGCCCGATCCGGCTCGCGGCCGGCGAGCGTCAGCGGGAGGAGGATGTTCTCCTCGGCGTTCAGGACCGGGAGGAGGTTGAACCCCTGGAAGATGAAACCGATGCGATCCCGTCGGAGTCGGGTGAGCTCGGCCTCGCCGAGCGCCGAGAGGTCGGTGCCGTCGATGAGCACCGTGCCGCTGGTCGGCCGGTCGAGGCCGGCGAGGAGGTGCATGAGCGTCGACTTGCCGGAGCCCGACGGCCCCATCACGGCGGTGTAGCCCCGCGCCGGAAACGCCACCGTCACGCCCCGGAGGGCTGCGACCTCCGCGTCGCCGATCCCGAACGTCCGGACGAGGTCGATGGCGGAGACGATCGGTTCGGAGCGCGACATCGTCTCAGCGTGGCGCGCCTCCCCATCTCCCACCACCGGGGGTTCCACGGCCGGAGAACGTAGTTGGCCGCATGGTCGCCAGCCCCAGGCCGGCGATGCCGAGCGCCCGGATCCCGGCCGCGAGCACCTGGATCCCGTCCGGAGCCGTCTGCGTCGCGGCGACCAGGACGACACCCGCCATGACCGCCACGGGCGGCCACCGGCTCGCGAGGCCACCGCGCAGCAGGGCTCCGCCGAACGTCAATCCACCCGCGACCATCACGCCGCCATGGATGGTCATCCACGGCTGGAGGGCATCACCGAGCGCGGCGTAATCGGGCGTGCGGTGGGCGAGGGCGTAGATCACCGTACCCGTGAAGTAGACGTAGCTGTAGGCGTACAGCGACGCTCCGACGAGCCCCAGCCCGCCGATCCGCGCGCGGTGCTCGATGGCGATCCCGAGCACGACGACGGGGATCGCCGCCTCGGCGACGAGCGTCAGCCACAGCTGCAACGGGCCGAACCCGCCCTGGGCCGCCTCGAGGACGTCGGTCGCGACGTACAGCGCCGATCCCAGAATCGCGCTCCAGCCCAACAGGTCGGCACGGCGGACGGCGACGAACTTCTTCATACGACTCTCCCCTGGCGGTGAGCCGGGGACGCTCGCACGCCGGCCCGCTTCGGCACACCGCAGTTCGCCGCAGCGATCGGCGGTGTGACGCGTCTCTCGCCGAACGCCGGGCACCGTCGGCTCGTCGCGAACCTCGGGTTCCCACCGCGGCGGTGCGGTCTATTTCGGATGGCAGCTGGCGCGTTGCGAAGGAGGCTCCCTCCATGACCCACGACGCCATCGCGAAGTTCCTCGGCCGCAGCCGCATCGCCACGCTGCGGGACGGCCTCGGCCGGTCGAGGCGCGGCGCCGACCACGCCGAACCGTGGTTTCGGGTCGTGATCGTCGGCGGCGGCGTCGCCGCCCTGGAGGCGATGTTCGCGCTGCAGGCGTTGGCCGGCGGCCAGGTCGCAGTGCAGCTGATCGCGCCGGAGGATGCGTTCACGTACCGGCCGCTGGAGGTCCGCGAACCATTCGCCGGCAGCGCGGCGCCGCGATACTCGCTCGCCGACGCCGCGTCCGCCGCCGGAGCCGAGCTGATCTGCGGGCAGGTCGACAGCGTTCGAGCCGACCTGCGGCGCGTGGCCCTGGACGACGGCACGACCCACCCCTACGACGCACTGATCCTCTGCCTCGGAGCGACGCCGGTCTGGCCACTCGAGCATGCCCGGGACATCCGCCCCGGAGCCCTCGACGAGACCCTCCACGGCTTCGTGCAGGACGTCGAGG
>JAURVW010000991.1 GCA_030655275.1 Solirubrobacteraceae bacterium | reverse complement strand
TCACGACCGTCGTCGACATGCCGCTCAACTGCATCCCGGCGACCACCACGCCCGAAGCCGTCCAGGGAAAGCGCGACGCCTGCCCGACCCCCGCGGTCGACGTGGGCATGTGGGGTGGCGCCGTCGCCGGCGGACTCGCGGGTCTGCCCGAACTGCTCCGCACCGGGGTGCACGGCGCGAAGGCCTTCATGATCGACTCGGGCGTCGACTGGTTCGATGCTCTCGAGACCGACGATGGCCTGCGCGACGCGATGCGCGCCTGCGCGACGGAAGGTGTCCCACTGCTCGTGCATGCCGAGGATGCCGCCGAGGCCGCGGCCGCACCCTTCCCCACGGCCGTCCGGTACCTCGATCTCGTCCGCTCGCGGCCCCCGTCGTGCGAAGTGCGCGCGATCGAGCGGCTCGCCGCGCTGGCCCAGGAGACGGGTGCGCACGTGCACATCGTCCACGTGACCGCCGCCGAGGCCGTCGAGGCGCTCGCCTCGGCGCAGGCCGCCGGGATCCACATCACGGGCGAGACCTGCCCGCACTACCTGCACTTCGCGGCGGAGGACATCCCGGATGCCGACCCGCGCTTCAAGTGCTTTCCGCCGATCCGCGACCGCAGCCACCAGGACGCACTCTGGGCCGGCCTGCACGCAGGCACGCTCTCGCTGATCGTGTCGGACCACTCCCCGGCTCCCTGGGCCATCAAGGACACCGGCAACCTCGCGACGGGCTGGGGCGGGATCGGCTCGATCCAGGTGTCGTTCCCCGCCACGTGGACGTCGGCGCGGGAGCGCGGCATTCCGCTGGAACGGGTCGTCGGCTGGATGGCGACCGCCCCCGCCGCGATGGCCGGCCTTGCCTCCAAGGGCCGTATCGAGGTCGGCCTCGACGCCGACCTCGTCGCCTTCGCCCCGGACGCCTCCTTCACGGTGCGCGGCACGGAATTGCTGCACCGCCATCCGCAGACGCCGTACGACGAGCGACGGCTCTTCGGGGTGGTCCGGGAGACCTGGCTGCGTGGCCGGCGCGTCGATCCGTCGACCCCGCACGGCGGCTGGCTCATGCGCGACACGAGCGTCGCCGAGCCCCCAGCGGCGGCGGTGCCCAGCATCGACGCCCCTGCCTCCCCTTCCTTCACCGCCGCGAGCCAAAGCGGCGTGCCCGCCTCATGACCGATCCCGCCTTCACCCTCCCCGACCTCGCCTCCCGACCGCTCGGCGGCTCCGTGCCGTGGGCCAACGACGAACTCTTCGCGTCGCGCGACAACCTGATCTCCGCGACCGAGTCGGTCTTCAGCCCGGCGACGTTCGGCGCCCGCGGCCAGGTCTACGACGGCTGGGAGACGCGCCGTCGCCGTGAGCCCGGCCACGACACCGCGATCGTGCGGCTCGGCGTGCCCGGTGTGGTGCGCGGCATCGACATCGACACGTCCCACTTCATCGGCAACTTCCCGCCCGAGGGCTCCGTCGAGGCGTGCGCACTGGAGGGCTACCCGGACGTCACCCAGCTCCTGGCGGCCGACTGGCGCCCGCTCGTGGCGCGCAGTCCGCTCGCCGGCAACGCGCACAACCGCTTCACGATCGAGCCGACCGACGACGATGCCGGCCAGCTCGTCACGCACGTGCGCCTGCGGATCTACCCCGACGGCGGCGTTGCGCGGCTGCGGATCCACGGCGAGCCGGTGCGCGATCCGCGCATGCTCGACCGCGGCCCGCTCGACCTCGCCGGCCTCGAGAACGGCGGGCTCGTGACCGACTCCTCCAACGCGTTCTTCGGGTCGCCCGCCCGCCTCATCCATCCCGGCCCGGCCCGCACGATGGGCGAGGGCTGGGAGACCGCCCGTCGCCGCGACGACGGCCACGACTGGGTGGAGCTCAAGCTCGCCAAGCACGGCATCGTGCGACTGCTCGAGCTCGACCTCTCGCACTTCGTGGGCAACGCCCCGGGCGCCTGCGAGGTGCTCGGCCGCGACACGCAGGGCGACGGGGAGTGGAAGGTCGTGCTCACCCGCACCGACGTGCTGCCGGGCGTGCGACACCGGTTCCGGGTGACCGAGGAGTTTCCCGCCACGGAGCTGCGCCTCAACGTGTTCCCCGACGGCGGCATGGCGCGGCTGCGGGCCTACGGCGTCCTCACCACGATCGGGCGTGCCGAGCTCGGGCGGGACTGGTTCGCGTCGCTTCCGGAGCCGTTCGCGCTCGAGGTCGCGGCCATCGAGGCCGGCTGCTCTGCGAGCGAGGCCGCCGCGCTGATCGAGGGGCGCCCCTGGACGGGCGACAACGACGCCATCCCACCCGCACTGCGTTCGCTCGTGCTCGGCCGTGAGGGCGTACACCCGGGGCCGCACGCCGTCGCGTCCCACCCCCTCACCTCGGAGCTCCGCTGATGCCGACCGCCACCGTGACCGTCACCGGCTCGCCCGTCGAGCGCGGCGAGGAGATCCTCACGCCCGAGGCGCTCGGGCTGATCGCGCTGCTGCAGGAGCGATTCGGAGCCCGCCGCGACGAGCTGCTCGCAGCGCGCACCGTGCGCCGCGACGAGGTGTCGGCGGCGGGGACGATCGGCTTCGATCTCGCCACGGCGGAGATCCGCGACGGCGACTGGACCGTCGACCCGGTGCCCGAGGCCCTGCAGGACCGGCGGGTCGAGATCACCGGCCCGACCGAGCGCAAGATGGCGATCAACGCGCTGAACGCCGGCGCGAAGGTGTGGCTCGCCGACCTCGAGGACGCGAACACGCCCCACTGGGAGAACGTGATCGGCGGCCAGGTGAACCTCGCCGACGCGGTGCGGGGCGAGCTCGCGTTCACCTCGCCGGAGGGAAAGGCGTACGCGCTCAGGCCCGAGTCGCTGCGGCCGGACGGCACGCCGTCGACCGGCGGCGAGCCCCGGCCGCGCCGCAGGCCCAT
>JAURVW010000990.1 GCA_030655275.1 Solirubrobacteraceae bacterium | reverse complement strand
GCCTCCGAGCGAGAAGTCACGTAGATCACACCCAGCCGTTTTGCACTCGTAACCACGCCAGTGCAAGACTGCACTCCATGATCAAGAGTGCAAAGCGAGACCGCGCTGCGACGTCGCAGCACATCTCCTTCTGCGCCATGCGGCTGACCGACGAGCACGGCCTCGACGGCTTCACGATGGACGACCTCGCCGAGGCGTCCGGGGTGTCGCGCCGCACGTTGTTCAACTACTTCCCCGGCAAGCTCGACGCCGTGCTGGGTGAGTGGCCGACGCTCGACGACGACGACGTCGACGAGTTCCGTGCCGGCGGGCCCGAGGGCGACCTCCTCCTCGACCTGCGCACCCTGGTCATGCCGCTCCTGGGCGACAAGACCATCGACCGCGAGGTGCTCCAGATGAGTCGCCGCGTGCTCAAGGGCAACCCGCGCCTCATGGGGGCGATCCACCACCGCTACGAGGCGATCAGCACCGACGTCGTCGAGCACGTGGTGGTTCGCGAGGGCGCGACGTTCGGCAAGGCCAACGCGACGGTGGCGATCACGATCCTGGGCGCGCTGTTCGGCGCCGCACTGGATGCCTACCTCGACGACCCGCGGGGGCGCGCGTTCCCGCACCACTTCGACCAGAGCCTGTCCACGGCCCGGTCACTCCTCGGCGCCTGACGCGTCGACCTTCCTACCTCACCTCTCGGAACTCCCACTCACCAGGAGCAGACCTCCCCATGGCCACCTATCTCTACCGTCTCGGCAAGACCGCCTTCCGGCGCTGGCCGATCTTCCTTGCCGGCTGGCTCACCCTGTTCGTCGTCGTCGGCGGCGCGGGCGCCACGCTCTCCAAGCCGTTCGACGATGCGTTCACCATCCCCGGCATCCCGTCGGAGAAGGCCGCCGACCTGCAGGCCGAACTCTTCCCCGACTCGCAGGATGCCTTCGCCCAGGCCAACATCAACGTCGTGATCGCCGCTCCCGAGGGTGACACGCTCGACCAGCCGCGCTACCAGCAGGCCGTGGCGACCCTGGTCAGCACGCTGGAGAAGCTCCCCCAGGTCTCGACCGAGGCCGACGCCAACCCGCAGCTCGGCAACCCGGTCGACCTCGCCCAGAAGCAGACCGACCTGATCGTCGAGGCGGCCCAGAAGAACGGCGGCGACGTCGAGG
>JAURVW010000980.1 GCA_030655275.1 Solirubrobacteraceae bacterium | reverse complement strand
GCACGACGGTGTTGACGATCGTCATCGCGCTTGCGGCAGCCGCGGCCAGGTTGAGTGCGAGCAGACCCCGCAGCCGTGGAGTGGCGAGGAACCTTCGCGCGCCGAGCGTGATCCGAGCCCAGCTGCGGTCGGAGACGGAGCTCGGCTGGCTGCGGGGAAGGCGCAGGCTCAGCAGCAGGGCGGCGGAGATCAGGAACGCGACGCCGTTGAGCGCGAAGAGCGCGTGGAAGCTGACGGTCAACAGCATCGCCGCAGCGATGACGGGGCTCAGGAGGTCACCGAGGTCGTAGGCCACGCGCGAGAACGACAGCGCCCGGGTGTAGTCGTCCTCGACGGGAAGGACGTCGGGGATCGTGGCTTGGAACGCCGGCGTGAACCCGGCAGCGCAAGCGTTGACGACGAACACCAGGGCAAAGACCTCCCACAGCTGCGTGACGAACGGCAGCGTGAAGAGCACAGCGGCGCGGATCAGGTCGAGGCCGACGAGCAGACGCCTGCGGTCGATGCGGTGCGCGAAGGCGGCGATGACCGGTGAGAGGCCGACGTACGCCACCATCTTGAGCGCGAGCACGGCACCCAGGACGGCGCCGGCGTTCTTGCCGGCCAGGTCGTAGGCCAACAGGCCCAGCGCGACGGTCGTGACACCGGTGCCGGCCAGCGCGACGATCTGCGCCGCCAACAGCCGACGGTAGACGGAGTTCGCGAGCGGCCCCGCCGGTGCGGAGCTACGCGGGTGGCGCAGGTGGCGGTGCGCCCCTCGGTTCGGGTGGACGTGGCGGTAGGAGCCGTGGGAGTGCGCTCCGCCTCGAGGGCGGGTGGCAGTCTCATGCATCGTCGTCGGCCGCCACGGCGCGGGTCAGCGTCGGAAGCGGCGCTTGGCCTTGTACTTGCGGGGCCCCGGGCCCTCGTGCGGGAGGTCGTCGTCCTCGGGCAGCTGGGGCTGTGGCGTGCGGGGGCGACGGTCGACGGCCTGGTCGGGGGCGCCTTCGGGTGAGATGGAGATGATGCCGTCGTCGAAGTCCTCGAGGAGGGCCCAGGAGTCGGGGTCCGGCGGGACGGACGGGACGTCGGGCTCGGAGCCCGGTTCGGGCTGCGGTGCCGGCTGGCGCGGCTGGAAGCTCGGGCGGTCGCCGGTTTCGCCGACCGGGGTCGCAGGCGGCGTGACGGGACCGTCGCCCGCGGAGGAGGACGTGCCGGCGGACGGACTGAAGGTGTCCATCGCGCGCGTCTCGGGCGCGGCGGACGAGGTCGCCTCGTACGCGGACGTCTCCCCAACGCGACCGCGATCGCGATCGCGGTCGCGTTCGGGTGACGGGTCGCGCTGCGGCAGGACGCCGTCGTCCTCGAGGACGGCCTGCAGCTGGGCGAGGTCGTCGCGCAGTTCGCCGAGCTCGGCATCGAGCGAAGCGCGGGCCCGCTCGGACTCCTCGAGTCGGGCACGAGTCTCCGCGAGGGCTTGGTCGCGAACCTCGAGGTCGTCGCGGGCAGCGGTCAGCTCGACGGCGACGGCGCCGGCCTGGTCGAGTTCGCCACCGAGCTCGGCGCGCAGGGCGGCCTGGCGGTCGCGGTCCTCGTTGCTCTTGCGTTCGAGCTCGACGTAGCGGGCCTGCAGGTGCTCGTAGGCCTCGTTCGCGGCGTCGAGTTCGGTACGCAGGCGGCGACGCTCGGCCTCGGTCTCGTCGGCGCCGATCAGGCCGGCCTGGGCGCGGTCGTTCGACAGCTCGAGTTCGTCGATGCGGTCGGCCTGGCGGGCAGCTTCGACGCGCTGCACCCCGACCTGCTCCTCGGCGGTCCGGAGCTGGCTCTCGAGATCGGCGATGCGCTTGGCGCGGTCCTCGGACTGGAGCATCGCGCCCTCACGCTCGCCACGGATCGCGGCAAGCTGGTCGACGATCTCGTCGGCGCGGGCGTGGGCCGCCTCGAGCTCCTTGCGGGTCTTCTCGGCCTCGACACGCTCGAGATCCTGCGCCCGGGTGAGTCGCTCGACCTCGATCTCTCGCTCGGTGAGCGACGCCTCGATCTCGCCGCGGCCGGTGTCGATGCGGCGGATGCGCTCCTCGAGCTCGTGGATGCGGGTCGTGAGCTGGTCGACGCTGCGGGTGTGCGACTGCTCTTCGTCGCGGGCGGCGGAGGCGCGCTCCTCGAGCGCGACGGTGATCTGCTCGGCGCGCGAACGGGCGATGTCGCGCTCCGTCGCGAGGGTGTCGGCGCGGGCTTCCGCGTGTTCCTGGGCGCGGGTCGCGATCGCGAGCTCCTGGCGAAGCTTCTCCTCCTCGCGGGCCTGCGCCTGGGCACGCTCCCCGAGATCGACGATGCGGCGCTGCAGCTCGCCGAGGCCGGCGTCGAGCTCGGCGGTGTTGGTGATCGCGAGGTCGCGCTCGTTGCGGGCGACGGACAGGTCGCGTT
>JAURVW010000976.1 GCA_030655275.1 Solirubrobacteraceae bacterium | reverse complement strand
GCTCCCCGAACTCCCCGCCGTCGTCGGGCACCAACTCCTCGGCTGTCCTGGCCGCAGCCTCGGCCACCTCGGCCGACTCCTCGGCCCGCTCGGCCGCGTCCTCGGCCCGGTCGGCGGCCTCGACGGCCTCGGCCACCTCGTCGGCGGGGTCGGGACTCAACTGTCGCTCTTGCCGTCAGCCTCGTCGTCGGAGTCGTCGTCGCCACCGAAGCCGGCCACGACGTCACGAAGTGAGGCCAGCTGGGCGGTGATCGAGTCGCGACGCTTGACCAGCCGGTCGAGCTCGGAGCGCTTGGCGGCGATGTCACGCGCCACCGCGTCGTCGCTGCTCGCGGTGATCGACTCGGCCTGCGCCTGTGCGGCCGCCACGATCTGCTCGGCCTCGCGCTTGGCGCGGTGGAGGATGTTCTCGGCCTCCTGGGCCGAGGCGGCCCGGCTCTCGGACGACTTCTTGGTGGCCTCGGCGGCGCGCTTCTCGGCGCCCTCGGCGCGACGCTCGGCCTCCTCGACCAGTCGCTTGGTCTCGGCGACCGCGGTGTTGTGGTGGTCGGTGGCCTCGCGGGCCAGCCGCTCCTTCTCGACCGCGAGAGTGCGGCGGGCCTCCTGGACCTCGCGGTCGGCCGCGGCGCGCGCCTGCTCGACCTCACGGGTCGCGCCGGTGCGCATCTCGTTGGTCTCCTGGGTGGCGGCGAGACGGACCTGGTCCGCCTCGCGCGTGGCGGCCGCGACGATGTCGCTGGCCTCGCCCTGGGCCAGGGTGCGCTCCTGCTCGGCGTCGGCCGTCATCCGTGCGCGGGTCTCGTCGAGCTCGCGCAGCTGGACGACCTTCATGTCATCGACCTCGCGGGTCGCCTCGGAACGGATCGCCTTGGCGTCGCGCTCGGCCTGCGCCCGGATGTCGCCGGCGTCGCGCTGAGCAGCACCGCGGATCTCGTCGGCCTCCTCCTCGGCGAGGCGCAGCATCGTGCTGGCGCGGCCGCCGAGACCGGCGTACGACGGCGACTGCTGCTCACCGAGCTGCTGGCGCAGGCCCTCGACCTGCTGCTCGAGC
>JAURVW010000973.1 GCA_030655275.1 Solirubrobacteraceae bacterium | reverse complement strand
TGAAGGGGCCGGCCGGGATCTGCTCGGTCTGCGCCGTCTGCGCCAGTGGATCGAGGCTGCCGGCGACGTTGCCCGGCGGCCCGTTGCGCGAGACGAAGCTGCGGCGCGTGCGGTTGTCGAGCGCCAGCGCCAGGTGCTTCGGCCCGGGCACCGCGAAGTGCCACTGGATCGGCGGGCTCACGCCGCCGACGCTGCCGTCCGGCGCCTCCTGGCCGGCCAGGCCGAAGCCGAAGCGCACGTCCATCGCCGCGGCCACGGCCGCCACCGGGCCGGCCACGCCGGGCGGGAAGATGTTCTGCGCGTCGTCGAGCAGCGCGGCGTATTCCGGCTTCTTCCACTTGCGCGGGTCGTTGCCCCAGTCCTGGAACAACGCGTACGCGAGCAGCGCGTTGCGCACCATCGTCACGCCGAGCGAGCGCGTCATGACGCGGTCGATCCACATCGGGTTCAGGTTCCAGTCGTCCGTCACGTCATGGTCGTCGAACATCATGTACGTGGGCTCGTTGGCGAGCGTGCGGCGCACCTTGGCGAGGCCGGCCTCGAAGGTGGCGACCAGAACGCGGTGCGACTGCAGGCGCTGCTGCTGCGACTCGACGTGGCGGGCGAGCTCCGCCGCCTTTTCGGCCTCGCTCCGCGCATCGGGCACCGGCGGCCGCAGCGCGCCGTCGTAGTGCAGGAAGGGCGAGAGCGGATCGCCGGCGCCGCGCTCCTCGCGCGCATCCAGGGGCGCGTCGACGAAGGTCGGCAGGCGATCCGGCCAGGCGGGTGGGATCACGTCCGCATCCGCCGGCAGCGCGGCGGGCCAGCAGGCGTTGCTCCAGACGCTGAGGTACATCGCCGCGAATTCGCCGAAGCCGAACAGGTGGCTCGACGCGCCGCCGACGGTGAGCTGCGCCTCGACGCGGCTGAGCAGCCCGCGCCGGCCGGGCGGGAAATGGGCGAAGTCCGCCGGCAGCTCGAAGTCCGTGGCCACGGCCCCCGGCGAATCTCGAAGCAACGGCTCGGCGTAGTCGGCGAGCTTCGTCGCCGCCGGGCCGCTGCGCCGGCGCACGCTGTCGAGCATCAGCCGCTCGAGC
>JAURVW010000972.1 GCA_030655275.1 Solirubrobacteraceae bacterium | reverse complement strand
TCTCGAGCTGAGCCATCAGAGATCGATCCCGCCCTGGCGCTCGGCCGGTTGGATGTACACGAGACCGTTGCCTTGGAAGCGGAGCTGGAACGACTCGCCGGAGTTCTGGCCGATCGCCGTGCGCCAGTTGACGTCGGTGATGAAGTCCTGCTGGAGCTGGCCGGAGTGCGCGACGTAGGCCTGCGGGTCGACGCAGAGCGGCTGCCCCGGCGCGACCTCGAGCACGATCGCGGGGCCGTCGGTGGTGACGGCGACCTGGCCGTTGCCCTTGGCGACGGTGGTGAACAGGCCGCGGCCGCTGGAGGCGCCCTGCATACCGGTGAACTTCTGGTCGGTCTGGATGCCGCCTTCGAGCGCCACGAGATTGCTCGCCTCGACGAACAGTTCCTGGCCCTTGAGTTCGATCAGGTTGATCTCTTGGGCGGCGTTGGCGATGTAGACCGTCCCGGAGCCGGAGCAGTCCATCAGCTCGATCGACTCCCCCGTCACCTTGCGTTTGATGGCGCCGCGAAAGCCGCCGCCACCGGAGCGCATCCCCTGCTTCTTGAAGGCGACCTGCCCGACGTAGGCGACCATCGAACCGTTGAGCGCCGAAAACGTCTCGTTGGCGATGTCGACTTCGAGCAGGCGGGTGCCGTTGAGTCGAAATGTTGGCATGGCGAGCACCCTAAACGCGCCACGAACGGGTTTCCAGAGTGTGCCGGTGAAGTGCTTCGGCGAATCCGGTCGAGCGGTATCCGAACGGCGCGCACGTTGCCGCGGCGCCGGGTCGGAGTGCTGGGTGCTGGGTGCTGGGTGCTGCGCAGGTTCTGCGCTTCCGGGCGTCGAGAACCTGCGCGGCGTCTCGACCTGCCCCGCGTGCTGCGCAGGTTCTGCGCTTCCAGGCATCGAGAACCTGCGCAGCGCCTCGACCTGCTCCCCGTGCTGCGCAGGTTCTGCGCCTCCAGGCATCGAGAACCTGCGCAGCGCGGGACGAGCGCGGCGCGGCGTCAGCCGCCGGCGCGGCGGCGCATGGCGGCGTCGCGCAGCGCCCAGGCCCACATGATCAGGCCATAGGCGACGACGCCGAGCACGCTCGTCGCGCTGATCGCGAGGCCGGCGCTGAGGGCGACACCGTCGCTGGTGATCGCGGCATTGCCGGAGGAGAGGGAGGCGATGGTGGCGGTCGGGCCGGTGCCGAGACCCACGGGCAGCACGCCGATGATCGTGACGGCCGCGACGACCTTCGCGACGCTCGTGATGTCGATCGCCAGGTGGAACGCCAGGAGGATGAGCCAGATCCTCAGCGCCGCGAACGCGAACAGGCAGGCGAGCTCGACGAGCGCGAGGGGCGCGTCGACCATCGCCGTCTGCACGGCGGTCGGAGCACGGTCTGGCTCGGCGCGGCGTAGCGCCGCCACGCGCGCCGGGAGGCTGAGTTCGCCCTGGATCGTGCCGACCAGAAAGGCCAGCGCGTTCGCGCGGTGGATGGTCGCGAGCGGCAGGTCCTCGGCGCCGACGGCTCGCAGACCGATCCGCCAGGCCTCCGAGCGCAGCGCAAGCGTCGCGGCATGGAGCGCAGCCGCACCGAGGACCGGCCAGACCGAGACCGTCCGCAAGGTCTCGGCGATCTCGTGCGCGTGATGGTTGCCGACGACCACGATCGCGACCGCCACGGCGATCATCACGGCCCACGAGATCGCCGATCGGAGGGAGAACCTGCGAGCAGCGGGAGCGCCGGTCTCCGAGACCGGCTCTTCGTGGATCACGCGGCGACGGGCCGGCCGTGCGCGATCGCGGAGATCTGCACCGCCAACGAGTCCAGCAGCAGGGCCTCGGTGGCGTTCACCCGCAGCGCAAAGCGCGACCGCTCGACCAGTTCGACGCAATCGGCGAGCCGGGGCGCGGCCCGGCGGCGCTCGTCATCGGTCGCGGCGATGATCGCGAGCGTGTCGTGGAGCGCGCCGATCCGGTCGATGCCGCGGATCACGTCCTCGGCACCCTGGGCGAGTACCCACAGATCCCGGAGCCACGTCGCCGTGAGCGAGAGGGCGGCGTCGAGCTCGGCCGACCGCGCCTGGCGCATCGCCCGCTTGGCCCGCTCCTCGACGACCCGCGTGAAGCTGGTCTTGTCGCGTCCCTCGAGATGCTCCATCGCAGGTTCGCCCTGCTCGACGACGGCCTCCGAAGCGCGGGCGCCCGCCTCCGTCGCGCGGTCGAGGATCGGTTGCCACGGCGCGGCGACGTCGCCCCGGATCGCGCCGATCGCGTACGCCTCGGCCGCGGCACGCAGCGGCTGGCCGAGCTCCGGGTCGGCGAGGGTGCGGGCGAGATCGGCGTCCGGACCGGCGATGCCGGCGGCGGAGCGAGCGAGTTCGTTGGGCACGCCGCTGGCCTCGAGCCGTCGCACCACCTCGGCGACCGGCAGGCCTTGCAACCGCACGCGCTGGCAGCGGCTGGCGATCGTGTCCATCACCTCTCCCGGGCGCGAGCTCAGCAGCAGGATGTGGACGTAGCCCGGCGGCTCCTCGATCGTCTTGAGGAGCCGGTTGGCGGCGGAGTCGTTGAGGCGGTCGACCTCCTCGATGACGAAGATCCGGCGCGACGCGACCAGCGGCGTGGAGCCAGCGGCGGCGAGCACCTGCGACTCGACGTCCTCGACGAGGATGCCCGCGGCGCTCGACGGCTTCACCCAGGCGAGATCAGGATGGACGCGCCGCCGCACCCGCGTGCGCAGGTCGTCGGTGACGGCCTCCGGCGTGAGCGGGCCGTCGGTCGACCGGGTGGCGAGGGCCACGGCCGCCAGCTCGGCGGCGAGATCGGCCTTGCCGCTCCCGCTCGGGCCGGTGATCAGATAGGCGTGCGACAGCTGCCCGCGGCCGGCCGCCACGCCGCCGAGCACGGCCTTGGCGTGAGGCTGGGCCTCCAGGAGCGCGAGGAGTCCTTCGGCGGGCACGGGCACCACGCCATCTAAGCAGCCGGAGAGCCCGGCGGAGGCGGCCCTGGAAGCTCCGGGTCGCCACCCGCTGCCCGCCAGGCCGCAAGGAGCGTGGAATGCGCTGCGGCCCTCAGTTCCTCCTCCGGTATCCCGGCCGCGCCCATGAGCTCGTCCTCGTAGGCCGCGATGACGGCCTGCGCGCGGTCGAGGGTCGCCCGGCCCGTGGCGGTGATCGAGAGCTGCGCGGCCTGGCCGGCCGTTCCGACCCCCTCGACGATCCCTTCCGCGATGAGCGGTCGGATCGACCCGTGCATCGACTGCACCGACACGTCGGCCCGGCGCGCAAGTTCGCTGTAGGAGAGCGCCGACGCCCTCGTGAGGTGGCCGAGGATCCCGACGAGCCGCATCGTGAGCCCCAGCGCCCCGAGGCGGTCGGTGAGCTCGCGCTCCATCAGTCGACCAGCGGCATAGAGCTGGAATGGGACGAGTGTGGGGATCGGCCGCGGCGCGGGGTCGTCTGCCATCACGACCAGCCAATCAGACCGTGGCGGCGCGGGGACGTGCGACGGCCACCCCTACCTTCAGGTACCTTGAAGGTCGTCATGAGCAAGGTCCTCCTTAGCCTCCACGTCGTCGCCGCGATCCTGCTGATCGGGCCGGTCACCGTCGCCGCGAGCCTCTTTCCCCGCTACGCGCGGCAGGTGCTTGCGGCGCCCGATGCGGCGGCGGCCGCAACGGCGGCCGCCGCCGTGGCCGTGCTGCATCGCGTGAGCCG
Source organism: Solirubrobacteraceae bacterium (assembly GCA_030655275.1). Taxonomy (GTDB): domain Bacteria; phylum Actinomycetota; class Thermoleophilia; order Solirubrobacterales; family Solirubrobacteraceae; genus JAGIBJ01. The sequence continues at coordinate 711 of JAURVW010000972.1, read as the reverse complement.
GGTCTACGGCTACCTGGCCGCCGTCGTGCCCGCGCTCGGCCTGGCGACCGCGCTGAGCATGGGCGTCGGCAGCGACCCGTGGGTCGCGGGCTCGATCGTCCTCACGGGGATCGCCGCGTTCCTCCTGGCCGCCGTGATCCTGCCGGCGCAGTCGGCCGCGATGAGTACAGCGTGGGCGCGAACGGGAAGCGACACCACCGGCGACACCGCTCGGCACGCGCAACTGAAGCGCCTCGCGGTGTTCACGGGGATCTTCGCCACCCTCTGGGTGATCGTCGTGATCCTCATGATCGTGCGCCCGGGCTCGACGACCGGCGCCTGACGGTCTCCGCGCCCTCGGCGACCTTGAGGAGGCCGAGCGGTGCGGCCATACTCGCGAGATGACGCGACGCGCTCGATCGCTCGGCACCTTCGGCCTCGTGCTCAGCATCGCCGCCGTCTGGTTCCTGCCCTGGGTCGTCAGCGGCGACCTCGGCCAGCCCTTCAGCGAGGATCTCGGGGGCACGGTGTTCCTCACCGTTCCCCTGCTGATCGCCCTCGATGCCATCCGCCGAAACGAACGAGTGGTCGCGGTCGCGTTCCTCCTCCCCATGACCGCGCTCTTCGTGTGGGCCGGCGCCCCGGGGCCCGAAGCCGCCGTGGCAAACGGGGCACCCCAGGCGGAAACCGGGATCGGAGCCCTCGTCGCGCTGGCAGGCTGTGCCCTTGCCT
>JAURVW010000971.1 GCA_030655275.1 Solirubrobacteraceae bacterium | reverse complement strand
CACCGACGCCAGCCGCGACGCCGACGCCGACGCCGGTGATCGCGCCCGAAGCGACCGTCGCTCCCGCGCCCACCGCCGCGCCGACGCCGGTGCCGTTCTCCCAGTCGGTTCCGACGTTGCCGCCACCGCCCGTGCCGCCGGCGCTGGTCGTGCCGAAGTCGGTGCCGACCACCGCGAACGGTCGCGTGACGCTGGCGGTGACCTGCCCGTCCGGCCAGACCTGCACGGCGACCGTGAAGATCGTCGCCAAGGTGAAGAAGGGCAAGAAGACCGTCGACGTGGTCGTCGGTCAGGGGCAGGTTTCGGCCGGAGGGACCTCGGTCGTGATCACGCTGACGGCGGCAGGGAAGAAGCTGCTCAAGGACGCAAAGGGCGGCACGCTCGCAGTGACGGTGCAGACGATCCCAGCTGTGGGCAAGGCGACGTCGTCGTCGACCCGGCTGAAGGCCGCCAAGAAGGCCCCGAAGAAGGCGAAGAAGACAGCGGTCGCCGTGTAGGAACGACCGAGGCCGTGGCCCGCATCGATGCGGGCCACGGCCTCGAGGTCGCGGAAGGGGGTCGTCCGGGCGCTTGCCCGGACGCCGTCGCTAGGCGACGAGCTTCTTGGTGATCTGCGCGAGTCGAACGCCCTGCGCCTTGGCGGCGGCGGAGACGACGTCGCTCAGCGGGCCGGTGAGGGCGGAGGTGCCGTACGGCGAGCCGGCGGCGTAACCCTCGGGCGTCGCGTAGCCGGGCGGGATGATGACCGCGCCCCAGTGGTAGAGCACGTTGGAGATCGCGAGCGCGGTCGACTCGTGGCCGCCGTGCGGCGTCGAGGCGGACGTGAAGACGGTCGCGCCCTTGCCGGCGAGCTTGCCGGCGCCCCACAGCGGGCCGGTCTGGTCGATGAACTGCTTGAGCTGTGCGGTCGGGAGACCGAAGCGCGTGGGGGAGCCCAGCGCAAAGCCGTCGGCCCAGTCGAGATCGTCGATCACGGCCTCCTCGACGTTCGGGTGCACCTCGTCGACGTGCTTCTGCCAACCCTCGTTGGAGGCGATGGCCTCGGCCGGGGCGAGCTCCTTGACGCGGCGGAAGCGGACCTCGGCGCCCTCGCTCTCGGCGCCGGCGGCGATCTCCTTCGCGAGCTCGTGGACGGTGCCCGTGGCGGAGTAGTAGATGACGGCGATCTTGAGGCTCATGGAGCGGACCTTCGTTCGTTCGGGAAGTGGGGTGGAGGGGCGCTGCGCCAGGCCCGGCTCCCGATCCCTCGACGGCTGGTCCGACCGTGGGTCGGGGCCGCGTGACGAGGCGAGAAAACCGTTGCGTGAGCAACGATTCCGACAGTACCGTACCGCGGTCCGTTTACCGCCGGTGGGTCTGAATGAGGCGCATTGGCGCTTGGCCGGACGGTCCGAGCGTAGGGCCGCTCGCAGCCGGGCGGTGTCTCACTTCCCGGTGCGGATGTGCGGTTCGCCCGAGTTCACGGGACCCCTGGGGCCGCTGGTATTCCGGGTCCGTCGTACCGAAACCGTGCCCACTTCCGGTGGCCGTTCTTCACGTGCCGGGCACAACCTCCTCCGACATGTGTTTGGGGATCCACGCGGACCGTCGTATAGTTGATTGCGGATGCAACGATTCGACCCCCGCAACGACTGGTTCTCCGGCACCTCGCCGGCCCCCGTGTTCGCGGTCGACGTGGGCACCGGACCGGTTCCCGCCGACCCGGGATCGATCGTTCCCGAGCCCGACCGGCTCGACGACTCCAGCGGAGGCCAGCTCACGGCCGACGAGTACCACGCCTGGCGGGGCTTCCTGCGCGCGCATCAGGCGCTCTTCCGCGTACTCGACGAGGAACTCGAGCAGGCCACGGGCGTACCGTTCGTGCACTACGACGTGCTCGTACAGCTCGCCAACGCCGGTGGTCGGCTCCGCATGCGCGACCTCGCCGGCCGGCTCCTCGTGAGCCGCAGCGGCGCGACCCGCCTCATCGACCGCATGGAGCGCGACGGCCACGTCGTGCGCGAACGCTGCTCCCAGGACGGGCGCGGCCAGTACGCCGTCCTCACCGTCGAGGGGCTCGCAGCCCTCGAGGCATCCAGGCCGACCCACCTCAAGGGCGTCCGTCGACGTTTCCTGGGCCAGATCGACGACCAGCAACTCCTCGCCGTCGGCGCCGCGTTCACCCGCATCCTCCGCGAACTCGAACGCGAAACGGGCGAGTCCCTCCTCTAGGCGATCCCGTTAGGGTTCGCCGCCATGCCGCGCCCCCGGGAATGCTTCGAGATCACCGCCCGAGACCCGCAGAGCCGCGGGCGGGCGGGGCTCCTGACGACGGCGCACGGCCAGGTGCGCACGCCGGCGTTCGTGCCGCTCGCGACGAAGGGCACGGTGAAGGGCCTCGAGCCGCGCGATTGGCGTGAGCTCGGCTTCGACATGGTCCTGGGCAACACCTTCCACCTCATGACGACGCCCGGCAAGCAGCTCGTCAAGGACTTCGGCGGACTCCACGAGTTCATGCGCTGGGACGGCCCGATCATCACCGACAGCGGCGGCTTCCAGGTGTTCTCGATGGGCCACGGCACCATCGCCGACGAGGTGAAGGGCCGCAGCATCACCGGCAACGGCGGACGCGACGGCAAGACGCTCGGCATCACGGAGAAGGGCGCGACGTTCCGCAACTACGTCGACGGCTCCAAGCAGTTCCTCAGTCCCGAGGAGTCGATGGACGTGCAGGCGCACCTGGGTAGCGACATCGCCCTGGTGTTCGACGAGTGCACGCCCTTCCACGTCACGAAGGACTACACCGACAAGTCCACCCAGCGCAGCCATCGCTGGCTCGAGCGCTGCCTGGACTGGCACGCGGAGCACGGCCCGGAGGACCAGCTGGTCTACGGCATCGTGCAGGGCGGCGTGTACGAGGATCTGCGCACCGAATCGGCACAGACCATCGCCGACAGCCGTTGCGACGGCATCGCCATCGGTGGCTCGCTCGGCGCCGACAAGCCTCAGATGTACGAGGTCGTCGAGTGGGCCACCGGTGTGCTCCCCGAGGGCCGGCCTCGCCACCTGCTCGGGATCGGCGACGTCGACGACCTCCTGCGCGGCGTGGAGCTCGGCATCGACACGTTCGACTGCGCGATGCCGACCCGCCTGGCGCGACACGGCGTGGCGATGGTCCCGGACCCGACCAAGCGCTGGCGCGTCGACCTCACCGGTTCGCCGTTCCGCGGCTCCACCGAGCCCGTGATGGAGGGCTGCCCGTGCCCGTGCTGCCGCGAGGGTTTCACCCGCGGCTACCTCGCCTACCTGCAGCGCTCGAAGGAGCAGACGGGCGCGCGTCTCCTCACGCTCCACAACCTCGCGTACACGGCCCGCCTCATGGCCGACCTGCGCGAGGCGCTCGCCGAGGGGCGCGTCGGCGAGCGCATCGCCGAGCTCCGGGCGGGCGCGGCACCGAAGGTGTTCCATGCGCCCGACGGCACGCCGTACCCGGGGGCGCCGCCCCTACAGGCGCCGGTCGCCGCCTAGCTTGCGGTTGCCCGCTCCTCCGCGCGCGGCCGCTTGGGTCGTGGCGCTCGTCATCGCGGCGGCGTTCGTGTTCGCCGGAGCCGCGACGGCGCAGCGAGCCGTCACGGTCGATCCTCCTGCCGCGACGACGGCGCCGCCCTCCGCGACGACCGCGCCGCCGGTCGCCACGACCGTGCAGCCCACCGATCCCTCGACCGCCACCGCCACGCAGCGGCTCACGGGGACGGCCGCGATGCGTTGCTTCGGGGCTGCCTCCCGCGACCCGCGTAAGCGCTGCACGAACCGCTCGTTGCGTCGCGTGGTGGAGCCGACCCCGGACGACGCCGTCACCGAACCGAGCGAACCGTGCACGCCGATCCGCGGCAACCCGGTCGAAGCCTGCACCTTCGGCGTTGCGGCCGGACAGGCCCGTGGCACGATCGCGCTGATCGGCGACAGCCACGCGACCCACTGGCGCGCCGCGCTGAGCGTCGTCGCCGAAGACCTGCACCTGCGAGGGATCTCGATCACGCGCTCCGGTTGCGCCTTCACGCTGGCCGAGACGCGTGGGGACGGCCGCTGCGGCGGTTGGTCGCGACGCGTCCTGGACTGGCTGGGCCGACGCCCCGACATCACCGGCGTCGTGACGTCGGGCTCCACGGGTACCCGGGTCGTCGCCGCGGACGGGCTCACGGCGCGCGGAACGGCCATCCGGGGCATCCGCAGCGTCTGGAGCGAGCTGCCGCCCGCGATCCGCGACGTGTGGGTCGTGCGCGACGTGCCTCACCTCGACTGGAACGCCGCCGGGTGCGTGAACGCTGCGCTCAGGGCACACGCCGCGCCGCTGGAGTGCGGCCGGCCGCGCCTCGAGGCACTTCCGACCGACTTCTCCGCCGTCGCCCACCGGCTCGGCGCGCCGGCCCGCGTGCACCTGCTCGACCTCACGTCGTTCATGTGCGACGCGCGCCGCTGCCTCTCGGTCGTCGGCGGCGCGCTCGTGA
>JAURVW010000968.1 GCA_030655275.1 Solirubrobacteraceae bacterium | reverse complement strand
TCACGAGGCGTTCGATGTCGGTCGGCCACGCGATGGCCACCTCCGGGGCGTTGATCGCGTTGCCGCGCTCGACTGCGGGGTCGTTGACCGGCGGGCACGTGGAGGTCACGTCGGCGATCTCGCTCAGCACGACGAAGCCGTGCGCGAGGCCGATCGGCACGTAGAGCTGGTGCATGTTCTCGTCTGAGAGCTCGACGCCCTCCCACTGCCCGTAGGTGGGGGAGTCGGCACGCAGGTCGACGACGACGTCGACGATCTTGCCGCGCGCGCAGCGCACGAGCTTCGCCTGGCCCTCACCGATGGCGAAGTGCATGCCGCGCAGCACGCCCTGGCTGCTGCGGGAGTGGTTGTCCTGCGCCCACGTCGACGGGATCCCGTGCTCGCTCCACTGCGGCTCACGGTAGGTCTCGCAGAAGAACCCGCGCGCATCGCCATGCACCGCCGGCTCGATCACGAGGGCGCCGGGGATCTTCAACTCACGCACGTTCATCGGCCGCAACAGTAGCGATGACGCACGGCCTGACAAGGGCGAGGTCACAACTCACAGATGCCGGGCCGAAGGCGACGGCTGGAGCGTTAGAAGGTCGTCCAGGTCAGCGACGTCTCGGCGCCTTGCACGGCACGGAGCTCGGTGCCGACGCCAACTCGCAGACGACCGGCAAACACCTGACCCCCGCGACTCGTAAGCGTGGCGACCCGCGTCCATCCCGCCCCCGTCTTCGCCTCGACCGCCACGTCGCCGGCGCCTGGGGCGCGGCTCCACAGGGTCGCGACGCCCTTGGCACGGTATGCGACAAATGGGAAATGAAACGCGGTCCAGGAAGGTTTGCGGATGTCCTGGTTTGGATCGGTCTCGTTCGCTCCTCGCCTGAAGATCCCGGACTGGAGTGTCACGTTCCAGTCATCTCCCTTGCGTTCGTCGCGGCTGTTCCACCAGATGATCGTGTTGGCCCCGGCCTTCCAGAGCACGTAGAACGCGCCCTGCATGTAGAGCGCATGATCCTCGAGACTCAATCCGTTCGGATCCGGGAAGGAGTCCCAGGACATCTCTGTCATCCAGAGATTCTTGGCGGCAGCAGACGACACGACCTTGGCCTTCGCCGCAGCATCCATCAGCACGGTGAGCTTGCCGAGGTCGGGGACGACGACGTCATCGACGTTGCGGGCGGAGCGCGTCGGCGGACCGATCGGGTAGGTGTGGTGAGCCCAACCATCGATCGGCAACTTCGCGCAGCTCTTGCGGACCCTGATCTTGCCGTCCTTCACGCTCTCGCAAAGCAGCTCCCGGTAGAAGAGCGCCGGCGGGATCCGTGGTTCACCGGGGTTGAGATCGCCGAAGGGTGCGGTCCCCGCGCTCAGCACCTTGGCGGCCGGCTGCACGCTCTTGATGCCCGCGGAGAACGCGGTTGCGAGATTGCGGTACTGCGCAGCCGAAGACATCTTCCAGGTGTCGCCCGACCTCTCCCACTGAGGCGTGATCTCCGTATAGAGATTGGGTTCGTTCCACGCCTGGAACGTGTCCATCTTCGGGAGCGTCTGGCCCGGCGCGGCAGGATCGGGGAACGTGCCGCTGTAGCGCTTGCCGATCGCAATGGCGAACTGACGCAGGGCAGGCGCAGACGGCTTCCAGGTGCCTCTCGGGACGAGGGTGCTGACCGCCGGACGATCCGGGCCTTCTGCCCAGGTCGGTGCACGTGCCACCCACGACACCGGCACCATGCCATGCGCGACGATCGCCTTCACCTCGAGGTCGACCTTCTCCCACGAATATCCGGGCCAGGAGGGATCAGCGGCCTCGGTTGCGGATGGCGTCGTGGTCTGAGACGCGACCTCGTTCCAGACCAGCATGAACCGGTGGACGTTTGCGCCGGCTTCCCGCGAGTGGGCCATCCCCGCATTCAGCGCCGCCGGGTCGGCCGGACCGGAGAACCAGCCCGCATAGCGCTGCATGTCCAGATCGTTGAACCCAAGATCGAGCGCGTGGGCGGAAGGCGTTGCCACACCGACCGCAAGAGCTGCGATCACGAGCGACCGAACTAGTGCGCGGAAGGCTGGCTTGTGAAGGGGCACGGGCTCTTCTACGTCGCCGCTCTCCGACACCTGACGTCTACGCGGTTTTGGCCTAGTTAACGACCTCGCTGAGTCTCGGTGTCAGAAGGACGTCCCATGGTGCGTACGGTGTCTTACTGCGATGACCGACGTCCACGAACACGACCCTGAACTCGAAGCGCTGCTGCGTTCTGCGGGACCACGTCCGTCGGCACGGTACGAGGCCGATCTGCACCGGCAACTGTTCAGCCCTCGCGAGTCGCGCTTCCTGCGGCTACGGGGTGCGGGCGGGCTGCTCGCTGCTACCGGAGGCTTGGCGACCGTGTTGGTCGTCGCAGGTCTCGTCGGCGGCGGGCCGCTGTCGCCCGATGGTGGCGACGACGCACGAGCACGCCCCGGGTGCACCACGCACTACGTGACCGAAGTGCAGCCTGCCGGCGAGGTCGTCCGCCGAGCGGACGGCAGTGTGACGGTCGAAACGACCCGCAAGCCGGTGTCGCGCGCCGTCGAGCGCTGCCGCTGAGGCTTCGCTGCCGCCGACTCAGCGCTAGGGCCGAGACGCTGCCAGCGGTCAAGCGCTCGGCAGCGAAGGTCGCCGGGCCTCAGGCGTCGTCTTCAGTGTCGACGAGGGTCTCGCTGCCGCGTCGACGGAAGAGGACGGCTGCCCCCACGCCGAGAATGCTGATCCCGGCGAGGCCCCACACGAGACCGGAGCCTGTCGTCGGTCCACTCGCGACCGCATTGGTTGCGGCCTTGAGCGGGCTGCCGCCGGGATCGCTCGGACCGTCGACGCGCTCAGCGGCGACCCCACCGTCATCGGAGGTCGCTTCTGATTCAGCCGGGTCGACCGACTCGGCCTTCGGCGCCGACTTGCCTTTTGAGGAGGTCGCCTCCGAGCCGCCGGCCAAACGCTCCACCGCGGCGCCGTCAGCGCCGGCTTCGTTCAGAGAACGCGAGGTCTTCGCCGAAACGCCGTCGCTGGAGCCGGTCGACGAGCCGGAGTTGCTCGATGAATCCGATCCCGAACCCCCGGAGCCGCCATTCGAACTACCGCCCGGCTTGTCGGTGCCGCCATCGGCGCTCGGTACGGCTTCGCAGTACTGCTGGATTGCGCTGGCTCCGGGAGCGCCGGTGCAGCCCTGCGCCTGCGACGAGGCCGGAAGCCCCAGCCCGATCGACACTGCTGCCAGGGCAGGCAGCGCGAGGGCGGAAGGCTGAAGACGCGCGAGACGGAACATCTGGATCACTTACGCGCGAACCATCTCGCGGCTGACACGCTCAGCGGAAGAAGCTGCCGCCCCGGCGCAGCGCCTTCCCTTGGCGAAACGCTTCGAGCGCCTGCTCGGGCCGGCCGGACTTGGCCTCGATCCGAGCGAGGACGAGCGGGAGTCGCCAGTCGTAGGGATCCCGCCGGATCGCAAGGCGCAGGGCCCGGCGCGCCGAGCGCCACTCGCCAGCCCGCTCGTCGACGAGGCCGCGCTGCAGGAACGGAGATGAGGCCCAGGGCATGGTGTCGATCGCGGTGTCGGCATGACCGCGGGCAGCGCTGAGGTCGCCGGTGGCGACGTCCTGACCGCTCCTCCGGATCTCGGAGGTGCCGACGAGGCCGGGGAGTTCCACGAGAACGGCGACGAGTGCCACAAGGACCAGGCCGAAGCGAAGCGGCCAACGGCTTCGTGTCGGGGTCTGAGCCAGCGCGGTCGCCGCTGTGTCGCGCTCGTCCTTCCCGGCGGCCACCAGCACACCGGCGAGCGCCATCACCAGAAGCGCGAGTGCCGTCACCTCCCAGAACCAGTCGAGCGCGGTTCCGAAGGCAAACGCCGCGACCGCTGCTGCGGCACCCGCGATGAGGCCACGATCGAGCGCGTTCCGGGCCCGCTGCGCCGCGGTGGCCGCTGCGACGGCGATCGAACCGAGCAGGCCGAGCAGGAACACGAGTCCAGGCCAGCCCTGCTCGCTCAGGCTCTCGATGAACGCATTGTGCGCGTCGCGCACGAATTCGCTCGAGTCGGTCGAGGTGTTGAAACTGAGCTCGAAGGTGCCCGCGCCGCTCCCGTGGAGCGGGTCGGCGCGGTAGGTGTCGAGCGCCGACTCCCATTGCGCGATGCGAGTGCCGCGGATTGATGTGAACCGCTGGGCGGTGTCGTCGGCGGTGGTGACGTTCTCGTTCTGGCGGAACTCGTCCCAGGCCTTCTGCCCGTAGCTCTGGACCAGGACGACGGCCGCGATCAGTCCCACGGCTGCGACGATGCCGAAAGTGATCGTGGCGGGCCTCTTGGGCATCCGGACCTCGTCGAGACCGAACCGCGCCGTGGCTGTTGCCAGTCCTGCAAGGACCAGCCCCGCAAGGACGACGACCCCCAGGACTGATCCGGCCCCGGCGTTGCCGGTTGCATCGGAGATCTCCGGCGAGCCGCTGACCACGAGCACACAGATCCCGGTCGCGAGGCCGATCGCGAGCGCATGTGTTGCCGCGGTCCATCGATGTTGGGAGAGGCCGATGAGGACGACCGCTCCGAGGACGATCGCCCCGACCGCCGACCGCGAATAGGTGAGGTACCCAACAGTCGTCGCGACCGGCACGAAGGCGAGCGCGGCGGCGCGCACGGGCAGAGCCTTGACATGCGCGCTCACGGCCAACAGCAGCAAGCTGGTGAGAACCGACCAGGATCCGACGCCGTTCCAATAGTCCAGCGGCACGGCCAGCCGGGCACGGGTGTTCTCGAAGACGACCGAACTTTCGAGACCGAGAAACCCAGGCGACAGCCGGAACCCGAGTGACACGAGGAGGATGGCGACCGCCCCTACGACGAGTCCGGCAAACACGTCGCGCCAATACCGGGCGGGAAGTACCCAACCGATGAGTACGACGGGCCCGAGGTGGGCGACGGCCCGCGCAAGTTCGACGACCGTCCGTTCGCGACTGAGACTGCTGTCGATACCGGCCGCAACCCACATCGCGATCAGGACCGCGAATATCGTCACGGCGAGACCGGACCGACGCGGTAGCCGTGGAGCGGGGGAGAAGGCAAGTGCTCCGAGCCCGACGGCCCACCAGATCACGAGAGCGCCCGTCTGCCGCGTGACGACGTCGTAGGCGCCGCCCGAGAAGCCCAGCGCGAAGATGCCGGCGGCCGCGATGGCGCCGACGACGAGCGAGGTGGGCTTCACCGCGTGAACAGCGCCACGGTGTAGGCCCCGTGGCGAGGATCGATCTTCACCGCGCGCGCCGCCGCACGAGGCGGCAGCGGGTAATACCCAACGGTCTTCACGTCGACCGCCCTGAGCCCGTGCAGCTCACCGAGCTCGACGAGCGCCCTGGTTGTGAAGAGGCGAAGGTGGGTGCGCCCGAGGTCTTCATGCTCAAGGCCGTTCTCGGGGTTGAGGGGGTTCCCGATGATCTTCTCGTCGCTGACGTGGATCGGCATCGGCTGGTGACCGAGCGCCAGTGAGAACACGTTGTGCCAGGAGCTGAGGTTGTTGGTTGAGATACACGCGAAGCCGCCGGGCTTCAGCACGCGACGGATCTCCTTCATGAAGAGATCGGTGCGACGAACGTGTTCGATGACCTGGTTGGCGAGCACGACGCCGAAGGTCTCGTCCTCGAACGGCAGGCCGTCGTCGACATCGCCCAGCGTCACCTCGATGCCGCGCGAGCGTGCCTCGGCGACGTGGTCGGCGATGAGCTCGACGCCTCGAACGTCCTTCGTCCCGATCTGGCGGGCGACCCGCTCGGTGAAGTGGCCCTGGTGCGGGCCGATGTCGAGCATCGGTCCGTCGATGGGGCGGGACAGGGCGCGAAGGATCGCGACCCGGTTGGCTTCTTCGGTGGCCTCGAAGACGCGTGCGAGCGCGCTACTCAAACGATCGGACCTCGGCCGGCATCGGGCGACTGTACCCAGACAGGGCCCAGCTCAGCGAAACGGCTGGGGTCGTGGTCATCGGTCATGTCCACTCTCGTCGGCAGCATGAGCCTTCGTACGCAGCCGCTTGAGTGCACGTGACACGATCTGGTGAATATTCGGCTCCGACAGGTCCAACAACGCTGCGATTTCGGCCGCGCTGAGGTCGGCGCCGTATTTGAGCGCAAGCACCTGACGGTCTCGATCGCCGAGGTCGCGGAGCCACCCGGCGAAGGCATCAGCGGCCAGCGGTTGGGCGAAGGGATCGGCTTGGGCGAGGCTGTCGGCCAGGCCTGGGTGCTCGTCGAGCGAAGCCGCTTTTCGGTGCGACTGGCGCCGGTAGTGATCGGTCAGCGCATTGCGCGCGATCGTGAGGATCCAGGTGCGCTCGGAAGCCTTCGAGGGGTCGTAGCGACCCCACGCCTTCACGACACGCTCGAACGTCGTCGCGGTGAGGTCTTCAGCCACGTGGCGGGCAACCGAATAGGAGAAAAATGAAAAGATCGCGTCCAGATGCTCGCGATAGACACGCTCCAGATCGTTGTCGCGAGAGGATCGGCGCACGCCGTGGAAGCTTTGCAGGCCAACGTCCCACAGGGCGAACCACGCAGAGAACTGGGTATTCCCGTGCGGAACATCCCAACACTTTTCGATAAACCGTCAACACGGAGCGTCCGAGAACTTCTTGGTACCTGCAAAGCTCCCGTGATCTCCGCTCGCCTTACCTGCTCCCCGAGGAACGCACTTGCCCACTCCTGAATCGACGGCCTCCGGGGCGCTTGAGAACGCCGCCGCTGCGCGCCTGATTCGCCGTGTGCTCAAGCAGTGGCCCTTGATCATCGGCTGCGCCGTCCTGGCGGCTCTGGCCGGCTACTTCGCCTCCTCGAGTCGGACCGAGACCTTCGAGGCCACGACGACGCTGCAGCTCAACGAGATCGACTACAGCGCCGTGCTGCTCGGGCAAAATCTCCAGCAGCAGGGCCAGGATGCCGAGACCAAGTCGGCGACCAACGCTAAGCTGGTGACGCTGCCCAACGTGCTTCGAGCGACAGCCGCACGGCTCGGCGGTCGCATCGATGCGGCCGGGATTGGCAGCGCTGTCACGGTCTCCGCGGAGCCCAGCACGACGCTTATCGAGATCACGGCTCGTAACCCGGATCCGCAGCTCGCCGCGGACATCGCGAACCAGATCCGGAAAGAGTTCATCGAGCAGCGGCGCACGATCGCAACGGGGCAGGCCGTCCGCGCTCGAATCAACGTTCAACGACAGCTCGAGGCCCTGAACCCCGAAGAGCGCGATTCCGTGGCCGGCCAAGCACTTCAACAGCGACTCGGAACGATCGGCTCGATCGTCGACTTCGCCGGGCCCGGAATCTCGACGGCCGATGTTGCCGAGCGTCCGACAGTTCCGGCAAGCCCCAAGCCGAAGCGCGATGCGGTTCTGGCTCTTATCGCCGGCGGTCTGCTCGGCTTGGGGATCGCCCTCCTACGCGCTCGGCTGGACGATCGGGTTCGCGAAGCGAGCGAGTTCACGGAGATGTGGGACTTGCCGCTCGTCGGCTCGGTTCCGAAGAGCGGAGACCTCGTGGACGAGGGACGCACGCTGCCTGGCGGTGCGGTTCTGGAGGCTTTCGCACTCGCGCGTACAAACCTCAGGTACCTGCACGTCGGCGGTGACGTCAAGACCGTTGTCGTCACGTCGTCCATCGCCGAAGAGGGCAAGAGCACCGTCACTTGGAACCTCGCGCTCTCGACCGCGGTTGCCGACGGTCGCGTGCTTGTCATCGAGGCCGACATGCGGCGTCCCGCTCTGTCTGCGCGTCTTGGTTTGCCTGCCAAGGATGGGCTCGCCGAGGTGCTTGCCGGGATGATCGAGGTCGATCGAGCCATCGTAAAAGTCCCGTTCACCGATCCCACGCGCGGTCTCGAAGGCTCAGTCGACGTACTACCGGCCGGTCAAGTTCCGCCGAGCCCGATCGCTCTGCTCGAGCGCGACCGCCTCGGGGCGGTTCTCGACGCGGTGAAGGCCCGGTACGACCTTGTTCTCATCGACACCCCGCCGACCACGGTGGTCGCCGATTCGCTGATCATTGCCCGCCACGTGGATGGGGTCCTCGTCGTCTCACGCCTCCAGCGAGTGAGGCGTGGCCAGTACGAGCGACTTCGCGACCAGCTTCTCGATACCGAGACGCCGGTACTCGGGCAACTTGTGAACGGCGACTCCGGGGCGTCGTCCTACGGATACAGCTCGTACTACGGCAAGCAGGCGGTGGCGCAGTGACACAGGCTGTTTCCGCTCGGCGATTGGTCCTTTTGGACTGTGACCAGTCCGTGGTTGCGTGCGTGGGCGGATCGCCCGGTTTCCGGTAGCGTGGACCGCTCGATGGCGCTCTCCATCACCGCCAACCGCCAGACGGCGGTCTCCCCAAGCGGCATGAGTTTCGCCATCATCGGAAGCCGAGGGTTCCCGAGTACTTACGGTGGCTATGAAACGCTCGTTCGGTACCTGGCGAGATATCTCGTCGCCGACGGTCACCACGTCACGGTCTATTGCCGGGAACCGAAGGACGGACACCGCGTCTGGTTCGAAGAGGGGGTGCGATGCGTCGCCACCCGAGGGCACGACACGAAACAGTTCTCGACGCTGAGTTTCGGTGCTACGTCCATCACGGACGCAGCTTTCCGGCGCTTCGATGCGGCGCTCGTGCTCAACATCGCCAATGGCTACTGGCTTCCGGCTCTGCGCGCTGCAGGCGTTCCGTTCGCCGTCAACACGGATGGGTTGGAATGGAAGCGAGCCAAGTGGAGTCGACTCGGCAAGGCCGTGTTCAAGACGGGGGCACAACTCAGCGCACGATTCGCGCCTGAATTGGTGTGCGATTCGGAGGCGCTCGGTGACATTTGGGACGAAGAGTTCGGTCGCACCTCTGTATTCATTCCTTACGGCGGCGAAGTCCACGAGGAACTCGACGACGCCCCGGTCCGCCAGCTAGGCCTTGAGCCTGGTCGATTCGCGTTGTCCGTAGCCAGGCTCGCGCCCGAGAACAACGTCGAGCTGACCCTGGATGCGATCGAGTCGCTTGGCCCCGACGGTCCGAAGGCCGTGGTCGTGGGCAGCGCCAACTTCGACAATCCCGTAACCCAGCGGCTCGAGGCGCTGCAAGCCGCGGGGCGCGTCCTATGGCTCGGACACGTGGCCGACCAAGATCTTCTGGCTGCGCTCTGGCAGCACTGCGGCGTGTACGTCCATGGCCACTCGGTTGGCGGCACCAATCCCGCGCTGCTTCAGGCGCTCGGCGCCGGCGCTCCGACGATCGCGCTCGACACCGTCTTCAACCGCGAGGTGCTTCGCTCGGAAGAGCAGCTTTTCCCGCACCACATCGAAGCCCTCGCTGTGCGGATCTCACAGCTCTGCAACGACGCTGAACTGCGGACGCAGCTGACCGAACGGGGTCGTTCGGTGATCGATGGGCGGTACACGTGGGACGGCGTCTGCGGCGCATACCGAGATCTCCTGGTCCAGCTTGCGCGGGTTCGTGTCGCCTAACGCACCAGGATCGCTGCTCCGGAACGGTGTCGGAACGTGATTACGAACGATGAAGCCCCGAGCGTCTCGGTGGTTGTCGTGGCCTACGGTTCTGAGGACGTCATCGGCGACGCCATCCTGAGCGTTCCCGCGGGAGTCCAAGTAGTCGTCGTCGAACAGAGCCTTTCCGGACGGTCGGCGGCCCTCGTCAAGACACTGGCCCGTGACGATCTCGAGGTCATCAATTCTGGGGCGAATCGAGGATTTGGCGCAGGCTGCAACCTCGGTGCGGCCCAAGCCTCTGGAGAGGTCATCGTGTTCCTCAATCCGGACGCAAGGTTCACTTCGGGCGCGCTCGAGGCGCTCGTCCGCGCGACCGAGCGGGGCACCTGGGTGGCAGGGCCACGCATCATCAACGGCGACGGGACCCCCGCTACCCGGCCGCGGCAGTGGAGCTCGATGACCCGCGACGTGTGGAACCTCCTTCTACCGCGAGCGATCACGCCTACGAGGCTCCTACGTGAGCTTCCCGAGTCGTCGGATGTCGCCGTTTTCGGAGGTCCCGCAGACCTCGTTCAAGGGTCTTGCTTTGCGGTAGGTCGAGAGGCGTTCTTCGCGGCCGGCGGCTTCGACGAACGCTTCTTCCTCTACGGCGAAGAGGAGTGGCTTGCGCGTCGCCTCGCCGCGCTCGGAGTACGCGAGCGCGTTGCTGTCGAGTCCGTCGTGGCGCACGTCGGCGCGACGTCGACCGAGAAGGTCGGTGCGTTCGCGACCGTGCAGATGTTCCGATCTTGGGCTCTTCTGTATCGCGACCGGTACGGACGTGTCGGTGGTGCTGGCGCTTCGTTCGTTCTGGGGTTGGCGTTGGTCGTGCTCTTGGCATCGACGCCTCTGCGCCGCGCATTCGACTACCGCTTGGAGAGCGATGCGGCGTGGTGCCGGACAGCGATGAAGGGCCTGGCCCACGGCGTGATCGGTCTCTCGGTCATACCGCCAGCCGAACGGCTCGCAGGCGACCAGCGTTGGCCCACCCTGGGGGCCGACCGATGAACAGCCTGTCTATCGCTGTCGTCATCCCGAGCTTCAACCACGAGCGCTCGATCGAGCGGTGCCTGCAGAGTGTTCTCGACCAGCGCGAAACCAACTGGACGTGCATCGTCGTCGACGACTGTTCCTCTGACCGCACGGTTGAGATCGCAACGAGGATCGCGAAGGTGGATGATCGAGTTTCCGTCGTCGTCAATGAGAGAAACCTTGGGCTCGTCGGAAACCACAATCGTTGTCTTGAGGTCGCGCACGGCGATCTCGTCAAGTTCGTGCACGCCGACGATTGGCTGCTCCCGGACTGTCTCGACAAGCTGGCGGGTTGCTTTGTCGATCCTGCCGTGACCTTCGCCCTCGGAGGCCGGCGCGTGGAAGGTGGCGAAGACTGGGAGTTCGGTAGGCTGAATGACCCTCTGGACTGGTCACGAGGCTCGATCGACGGGGCGGCGCTCCTCAATGAGTATGTAAGTCGCGGCGGCTACGGCAACTGGTTCGGAGAGCCGTCGGCTGTGATGTTCCGAAGCCAGACCGTCGAGACGGTGGGGGGTTTCAGCGGGCTTCTCACCCAGGCGCTCGACACCGAGCTCTGGCTGCGACTGATCGGCGCAGGTGCGGCGGCACGAGTGGCGGACGAGCTCTCGGTCCGGGTCCACTCGCTCGGGACGGCGACCGAGCGCAACCGCAAAGGTAGGACCTACTGGCTCGACGGCGTTTGGGTGCTGCTCGCCCTGTCGTGGAACGAAGTTCTCCCGGTACCCGTTCGACTGCGAGCGAAGGTCTACGCGGCCCGGGCGCTCAGGCGAGCGCTGATCGAGGACTGGCGAGGGCTCCGAGTCGAGGATCGACGCGCCCAGCTTCGCGACCTGATGCTTCCCGGGCGAAAGACGCGGTTCCGACGGTCCCTCGTCTTGACCAGGAACGGTGTCCATGCCGGACGATAATTTGACGCCGCCTGACCCGGAGCGGAAGAAGATGACGCTCCGGGCCAACACGGCGTCCCAGGCGGCGCCGATCCTGATCGGCTACGTCCTCAGTTTTGTTTCCGCTCCGATCGTCGTGGCTCAGCTGGGGCTGGCTGCGTTCGGCATCTGGGCGATCACCGGCGCGCTCGCGCAGTACGGCGCTCTGCTGGATCTTGGGATCTCAAAGGCCATCACGCGCTACATCGCCATGTACGCCGAGCAGGACGACCAGAGGGCTCAGGGCGAGGTGATGAGCGTGGCGGTGCTAGCACTCCTTGGTGTTGGCGTCGCGTTGACGCTCGTCGCGGTAGTCATCGCCGCTCCAGTCGCCGATGCTCTCGGGGGCGTACCGGTCGGTCAGATGCGCTGGGTGATGCTCTGCAGCGTCTGGGTCCTGACGGCTCTGCTGCTCGGGCGCGCACTGGCTGCGTATGCGGTGGGACTCGAGCGGATGGCGGCGCCGAACGTCGCGCTGGTGCTGAGCGCGATCTTCGCGTTCGTCGGCTCGGTGGGCTCAGTCATCGTGCAGCCGACGCTGGGCACCTTCGCAACCGCGAATGCCATTGCAGCGGTCGCCGGACTCATCGCGATGATCGTCACGTTGAACGTCAACCTTGGCGGCGTACCCTTCTGCCGCCCTACGAGAGCACGCGTCAGCGAACTGGTGTCATTCGGTGCGAAGGCCCAGGTCGTATTCATCTGCGATCTCCTGGTGTTTCAGTCCGACAAGATCATTCTCGGGGTCATCGTCAGCCCTGCGGTCGCTGGGGCCTACGAGTTGGGGAGTCGCGTGGCCATCGCCGCGCGGTCGGTCGCGACGCTCGCGACCTCGGCGTTGATCCCGTCCATTACCGCCGATGTCACCCGACACGGGTTGGACGCCGTGCGCGGTCGCTACTTCCATCTGACCCGCCGGTCGGCCGCGCTTGGCTTTGCACCGCTGGCGCTCGTGGCAGCGGCTGCTCCCAGCTTTCTCAACGCGTGGCTCGGCGAGATCCCTCAATACACGGAGCCCGTGTTGATCGCCTTGGCGGTGAGCTCGATCGCAAATGTCGGCACCGGTGTCGCGTCGGCGACTGCGAACGCTGTCGGTCGACCGGGCATCACGGCGCGCTCGTCCATAGCGACCGCGGCCATCAACATCGTCTTGGCGGTCGTGCTGGCGCCGTTCCTCGGGCTGTGGGGTGTGCTGGCGGCGACAGTGGTCGCGACCATCGTCGGGGCGTGGATCGGGCTGGACCTCGTCCATCGCGCGCTCGA
Organism: Solirubrobacteraceae bacterium; assembly: GCA_030655275.1. Lineage (GTDB taxonomy): Bacteria > Actinomycetota > Thermoleophilia > Solirubrobacterales > Solirubrobacteraceae > JAGIBJ01. Next base: position 3,271 of record JAURVW010000968.1, on the reverse strand, counting down.
CCTGTCGAACGTCAAATACTTCGAGGCGGTGTCAGGCCCCTCAGTCGCGGCTGCCGCAGCAGGCCTTCCCGTGGCCCTGATGAACTGGATCATTCCGGTCGAGGGACGGCCCGCCGGCCTGGCGGTAAGCGTCGCCTCCGTTGGTGTGTTCGTTGCGATCTACGCGTCGATCGGTGCTCGCCGCGGCGATCTTCCGGAGCTCCGTCGGAACAAGGCCGCAGAGGCCGTGACCTGAGCCGTGGCTGGAAGTGCAGGCCGTCGACCGGCTTCGATTTTGGACCGCTTTTTGATTGATAGCCTCGCGTCGTGCCCCGAGCTGTAGTCAGCCAGACTTATCCCCTGCAAAGGGCCGAACAGCTCGTCGCCGCAGGCGAGTATCCGAGGCAGCTGCTCTGGGGCGCCGACCATCTCCGGTCCGAAGGTTGGGATGTGCAGTACGCCAGCGCCCCGGTTGGCTCGCGTGCGGCGGTACTTCTTCGTCGTCTCGGCGAGAAGGCGGGCGGGGTCTACGAGCAGGGCCGGATGCTGCGTCCTCACGACGTTGTGCTTTCCGGCACCGCGCAGACCGTACGAGGGATCGCCATGGCCCGCCACCGAGGCGCGTGGCCGAAACCGATTGTCGCCGTGTTCCACAACGACGTCCCGCAGCGGGGCCGAGCAGTCAACGCCTGGGTCAACGGCGTCGACGTCGCGCTCTGTCTGACGAGCGCGGCGCACCGCTCACTCGTCGATGACCACGGGCGCGATCCGGAACGGACGTTTCTCGTGCGCTGGGGCCCAGATCTCGGTTTCTCGGGATACACACCGACGGGCCATGACTTCGTGGCATGCACGGGAAAGGACAATCGCGACGTGGGCACGCTGCTCGAGGCGCTCGCCGACGTGAGATGCGCGGCAAAGGTCTATGCGCCTGCGGGAACGCAGTCACCATCGCCCGAGATCGAGATCGTGTCGCCCACCCCGGACCGACCTCATTTCGAGTTCTCCGAAGTCCTCGGCGACCTCCAAGCCGCATCGTTGGTCGCCATCCCGATCGCTCGCCTCGACCGTCTCACGGGGCTGACCGAACTCAATGATGCGCTCGCTCTGGGCAAGCCCGTCGTGATGACGCGGACGTCTGGGCATCTCGACAACCTGGACATCGAGAAGGCGGGCTTCGGCGTCTACGTCGAGCCGGGCAACGTCGAGCAGTGGCGCGAGGTTCTCAGCAACTTGACGGCGCAGCCGGAGCGGCTCGAAGCGATGGGGCGAGCCGCACGGAATTTCGCGGAGACCGAATGGAACTACGCGGAGTACTGCGCGGTGCTCGACAGGGCTCTCCAGATCGCGATCGGCTCGCCTGTCCTCAGACCAGAAGGACGCTGAGGCGCCCATGAGCTTCAAGCAACGACTGAGCCGGGTGCCGGCGCTAAAACGCGCTGCCCAGTTCGCCTGGCCGCTTCGCGTCGGAGTCTTCTTTCTGACCATCGAACGAGTCGGTCTGCTTCCGAGCGCGGGAGTTCGCACCAGTTTGTTGCGCCGGGCGTTCGGGGCCTCGATCGCGCCAACGGCGCATGTCTACCGCTGGAGAGAGATTCGAGCTCCGTCTCAGCTCACGGTCGGGGAGGGCTCCATCGTGGGACTGTGGGCCACCCTGGATGCGCGGAGGGGAATCACGATCGGGTCCAACGTGAACATCTCGTCCGAAGTGATGATGTGGACCGATCAGCACGATCCGTCAAGCGATCACTTCGAGAACGGTGGCGGTCCCATCGATGTCCATGACTTTGCTTGGATCAGCGCGCGGGCGATCGTCCTGCCGAACGTCACGATCGGGCGAGGCGCCGTGGTCGCCGCCGGTGCAGTGGTGACCAAGGATGTGCCCGCGATGGCAATCGTCGGTGGTGTGCCCGCCAAGGTGATCGGGACCCGCGAGAGTGCGCTGCTTTACGACTTGGGCGAGGGCCGTCCGGCCTGGTTCATCTGAGCCTAAGCAGTGGGCGAGGGGAGCGGTTCGGTCGGGTGACGGCGGTCGCGACTTGTTCGATCGGGCCGATCCGGCTTGGTAGCCGCCGGTCCCGCTCTCGGAGCGAGCGCGACTCCAAAAGCCAAGGCCCCGAAGAAGCCGACCGGAAGGGTGTAGAAGCCGTCGAAGAAGAACACGGCGATTAGCGTCGCGAGGACTGCTGGTAGGCCCAACATCAACGATCGAGACTTTCGTAGGCCGACGACGACAAGCCCCGATGCGATGAGCAGTGGGAGGACCCCGTAGTCGTAGACCGACGTGACGTACTGGTTGTCGAAGGTTTCGAGCGACCCAACTCGGCCGCCTACGGCCGAGATCTTGTCGCGTGCTGCGCCAAGGCCACCCCCGACGAGAAGTTGTCCGGGTCGAACCTCAGCGTCTGAGCGAATGGAATCCAGTGCGTAGCCACGGACGACCTGGGGGCCCACGCCGCCGGAGACCCGAGTGGTCACTGAATCCTTGAGACCTGGAATCACGCTGATCAAGACCAGCGCGCCCACGAGGGGAAGGATCAAGCGTGTCCCCGCACGCAGCGGGTTCTTCGCGCTTTGGATCGCGACGACAAACACCACGATGGCTACTGCGAGCAGCGCGCTGCGCGAAACGGTGCCCATCGAGGCCCCAAACATCACCACGGCAAGTGGAAGGCTTCGACGGGACCCTTCGGCGAGCAGCAGTGCGCCCACGACTGCAAAGACGGCCCCAGCGATTAGCGGGTGCCCGAAAGTAGAGAACGCGCGAGTGGCATTCTCGAGTTGGCCGAGATCGGCGAACTCCGTAGTTCCGAGCCGCTGCGCCCAGAAGTTGCCCCGCCCAGTCAACTCCCAGAAGATCAGCAGCGCTGGTGGGAGCAGTCCGAATCCGAGGATGGTGATCCGCGAGGGGACGGCCGCCAAGCACGCGCCGAGCACGATCCCGCCGAGCCAGAGCACGGGCCAAGCCGCGGCGGCACCCAATTCGATGCCGTTGGCAATGCCAAGCGCTATAGCACTGAGCCCAAGCGTGCCGACGGCGAGAAGCCCATAGAGGGGTAGCCGAGGGCGGCCTGCTCCGAACGCCCAGTAGCCCAGGGCGAACACGCATGCGACTACTGCCGCCCCGAAGCGCGGATCCCCGAACAGTCCGAGCTGAAATCCGGTGATCGGCACAAAGAGTGCCGGCAGGATCCCAAGTCGAGGCCGGGTGACCGCCGCCGCGGCTGCGACTGCAAAAATCGCCATGAAGGTAAGTCGAGGAAAAACGGCGATCGCGAGCCCGGTCGCTGCA
>JAURVW010000479.1 GCA_030655275.1 Solirubrobacteraceae bacterium | reverse complement strand
GTCGCGGCCGTCGAGTCGGGCGCGATCATCATCACCGGCGAGACCTCGAAGGTCGACAACGCGCGCGAGACCGTGATGCGGCTCGCCGAAGGCCTCGGCGACTTCGTCGTCGCGACGGCCGGCCCGCACCTCGAATCGGTGATCGCCGGGCGCGGATCGGGCGCGGCCGCGTATTCGGAGGCGAACAACGCGCGCGTGCTGAACATCGACGTCGGCGGTGGCACTTCGAACTACGTCGTGTTCGAAGCCGGCCGCGTGGTCGACAGCGCCTGCCTGAACGTCGGCGGCCACCTGATCGAGACCGATGCGCAAGGCCGCGTCACGACCGTGCACTTCCCCGGCGCGATGGTGCTGCGCGAACTGATGCCGACCGGCCATTCGCTCGCCCACCTCGGCCTGCACGACCTCGGCCGCGTCGCGGACCGCATGGCGGAGCTGATCGTCGAGGTGATCGAGGCGCGGCCCTCGGCGCTCGCGAGCCGGCTGATGATGACCGAGCCGTTGCGCCAGGCGCATCGCTTCGATGCGATCTTCGTTTCGGGTGGCGTCGGCGAATGCATGCTGCGGCCGTCGATCGAATCGCCGTTCCGCTTCGGCGACATCGGCCCGATGCTGGCCGACGCACTCGCCGGCCTGCTCGAGGAACATCGGCTGCCGGTCAAGCCACCCGCGCAGACGCTCCGCGCGACCGTGATCGGCGCCGGCGCGCACACGCTGCAGCTCTCGGGCAGCACGGTCTGGAACCGCTACGACGGCGCGACGCTGCGCAACGTGCCGGTCATCCAGGCGCAGATGCGCTGGCGCGATTTCCGGCCCGGCGCGCTCGTCGCCGCGTGGACCGCGGCGGCGCAGAACCACGACCTCGATCCGGCCGCCGACCTGTGCGCGGTCGCGTTGCCGGCCGACATGCCGCCGACCTGCCAGACGGTGTGGCAGGTCGCGCTCGAACTGCAGGGCTTCGCGCGTGCGCACGCCGGCGGCCCGCACCCGTTCGTCGCGGTCGCCGCGCAGGACATCGGCAAGGCGCTCGGCATGGAGCTGTTCCGCCTGGTGCCGAACCGGCCGCTGTTGGTGATCGACGAGGTGCGCACCCGCGAGGGCGACTACCTCGACATCGGCAAGAGCTATTTCAACGGCGGGACGATTCCCGTGACGGTCAAGTCGCTGGCATTTCCGCACTGACCTTTCCTCTTCATCGATCGAACCACCGATGCGACTCTCCACCCAACTCTTCGGGCGCCAGTACGCGTTCAAAAGCATCCCCGAGGTGCTCGCGAAAGCGAACGAAGCGCGCTCCGGCGACCGGCTCGCCGGCGTCGCGGCTGAAGACGGCCGCGAGCGCGTCGCGGCCAAGCTGGTGCTCTCGGAGATGCAGCTCTCCGACCTGCGCAACAACCCGGTCATCCCGTACGAG
>JAURVW010000966.1 GCA_030655275.1 Solirubrobacteraceae bacterium | reverse complement strand
AAAAACCCCGTCATCACCTTTAGGTCAAGGCTACATCCCCAAATTTACGCGAACCACCAGCGATGTAGGGGTGGCACCTCGTGTGGGTGGGCAAAGCTACGTAGGCTGGGAAAGGTCGTGTCACGAAGTACGGTAGCAGATAGCGGGTCGCCGAGTTTGTTGGTTCGAGACGCGTAGTCTGCCGGGTTGCTTTCTCCCTGTACGTAGAAGACTTGGTGGTCCAAGTTGTCTGAGTACAGTTCCTTGAAGAAGTTGTTGAGGTAATAAGCTTTGGAGAAACCACCGTTCCCTGTGCGTGGCCTGCGTTGTGCGGCGGCTAACGCATTGTGGTCGGTGACAATAGCTAGGCGGCCAGACGTGTGGGTTCTGATCCACTTGATGAGTTCGGTGGCTCCAAGCGGTTCCGCCCAAGCGGAGTGAGGAATCACTCTGCGCCATCCCCCTTTGACTTGGTAGATAGTACCAGCCGAAAGGACGATGGCTCCGTATCCCGTCGCTGATGCATCGACGATCAGGGTGGCGACGTAGTCGGAATTGTTCCATGACAGCTGTGGTGGGGGAGTAGGCTTGACTCGCCTCCCGCTGAGCAAAGGGAAAATCGCCTCCCCGAGTGCACTGAGCATGTGCGGCGTAATACGGATCGGGTCGTCCCAGTGAGTTGAGGAGGCCGAGACGGTGGAGTGAAGGCGGATAGCGTCGAAGTGGTTCCGAAGCGGGACTTCGACCGTGTGTGCCATCCATGTCCACAGTCCAATGAGGGCGCAAAGCTGTCGCTTAGTTACTAACTCGCCGTCGGGCTCGATAGCGCTTTGGAGCCTTGTGTAAGCTTTATGCAGCTTACTGATGTTCGCGTCGCTGTTAGCGACTAGGCCCCCTCCTAGGTAGACCTCGCCAAGGAAGGTTTGTGGCCGCACGAGCCCAGCCTCGAGGATGCCCTCACTTGTTTTCGGGATCTTCTCGCTGTCGTTGAGGGTGGCGCCCACCAAGGCGCATCTCGAGAGGAAAAGTTTTACAGCTTGGCAAAAGGCGCTGGGGTTGTCTGAGCAGATTCCGACGTTGTCGATCATTGTGAACACCTTGATGTTGGCCATCTTTATGAC
>JAURVW010000950.1 GCA_030655275.1 Solirubrobacteraceae bacterium | reverse complement strand
CGTCGACGCCCAGGGCATGACGCGTGGACAGGCCAGTGCCGTGCTGCTCGTCGCGGTCGTCGTCTCGGGTATCGCCGCCCTCCTCATGGGCGCTGCGGCCCGGCGCGACCCGTCGTCGCGTCACCGGATCACGATGAACGTGAGCCTGGCGTCGATCGCAGCCCTGGCGGTCCTCACCTTCACGCCCTCCTCCGTGATCCCTGCCGCCGTCTCAGTGCTCTGCATCGCGGTGATCGCCTCTGGCATGGGCGCCGGCATGCTCGGCTTCGACCTCGCTCGCCGCCCCGACGACCACAAGGACGGCGCCTCCACCTCCGCCCTCGTGAACCTCGGAGGCTTCTCCGCGGCGATCGCGGGCATGGCGCTCGTCGGCGCCGCCCGCGTGGTGCTCGGGCCCGACACCGGCCTCGTGCTCCTGCCGACCCTCCTCATCGCGGCCTTCGGCGCCTGGCGGCTCTCCCAGCGACCCGGCTGGCAGCGTCGCACCCGCGGCCTGAGCAAGGTCGCCGGCGAGCGCGCGACGCACTAGTCGCGGCGACACGCGGACTGCGGTGGCGACGCGCTGGCTGCGGCGTCGACGGGCCCAGGCGGCGCCGGCGGGTCGTATCCGTCCGATCGGCGGTTTCGGCGGGCCGGATCGGTCTAGGCTGGATCGGCCGTGCGCCTCACCCTCATCTCTGCCGGATCTCGCGGCGACATCGCCCCCTTCGCGGTGCTCGCCCGCGCCCTCGCGGCGGCCGGTCACGAGACGACGCTGCTCGCGCACGAGGAGTTCCGTCCGCTGCTGGGCGATGCGGACGTGCGTTTCATGGCCGCCCAGGGGCCGAACCCGCGCGACCTGCTCGACTCGCCCGAGGGCCGTCGCCTGCTGGCGAAGTCGAAGAGCCCGTCCGGCTACGCGCGCGAGTTCCGCAAGATCGTGGAGCCCGTGATCGGAGGCGCACACGAGGATTCGCTGGCGGCCTCCGAGGGCGCCGACCTCGTGGTCTACGCCCCGATCGCCTTCGCCGCGTTCAGCGCCGCCGAACGGATCGGCATCCCGTCGGTCCAGCTGCAGCTCCAGCCCGCGGTGCCGTCGAGCCGCTATCCGACCGTCTTCAGTACGGCGCGCACCCTCGGCGCTCCCGGCAACCGCGCCTCCCACGCGATGGGCGAGCGCGTCCTGAGCATGGTGATGCGCGAGCCGATGAACCGCGCGCGAGAAGAGGTGCTCGGCCTGCCGCCCCGCACCGAGGCCAATCTCCTTGCGGCGCAGCGTCCGCTCGAGCCGCCGCCACTCCTCGCCTTCGACGCCGCCCTCGTGCCCCGCGCGCCGGGCTGGCCGGAGCTCGCGACCCAGTGCGGCGCCCTGCTCACGCACGCGCCCGCGCGGGCGACCCTGCCGGACGAGGTCGAGGCGTTCCTCGCCGAGCCCGGGCAGACCGCCTACTTCGGTCTGGGCTCGATGGTGGTCGACGATCCGCAGCTCGTCGTCGATGCGATCGCCGAGGCGACCCAGCGCGCTGGGCTCCGGGCGATCGTGCAGCGCGGCTGGGGTGGGCTGGAGCCATCGACGCCGTCACCGCATCTGCTCTTCATCGACGAGCTCGATCACGACCTCCTCTTTCCGCGCGTCGACGCGATCGTCCACCACGGCGGCGCCGGCACCACGGCCCGCGCGGCCCGCAGCGGGCGGCCGTCGCTCGTGCTGCCACTCATGGGGGACCAGTTCTTCTGGGGCCACCGCACGACGGCCCGCGGGCTCGGCCCGCGCGCCCTGCGCCTCGACGACCTCACGGCCGATCGCCTGTGGCGGCGCCTCGTCCAGCTCCTCTCGGACACCCGCTACGCCGACCGTGCACAGACCCTCGCGGGCCGCATCACGGCCGCCGATCGCGACGCGCTCCCGAAAGCGATCCGGCACCTCGAGGTCGCCGCGACGTTTCCGCTCCCGACCGACGTGCGCGGCGGCTGACCCGGCCCCCAGCCAGGTCAGCCGCCA
>JAURVW010000947.1 GCA_030655275.1 Solirubrobacteraceae bacterium | reverse complement strand
CCGACCTGCGCAAGGCCATGACCGCCCAGGGCGCCGACCCCGCGTTCCTGAACAGCGAACAGTTCGGCGCTTACCTCGCCGCCGAAATGCCGGTCTGGGCCAAGGCGGTGAAGGACTCGGGCGCGAAGCTCGACTAGGTTCGCTCGGCTGCGCGCAACCAACGAAACACGAGCGCCTCGACCACGAAACGACGCTGCAACACGCGCTCGCGATGCTGAGGGCCTTCGACAAGGAGCCCCGATGACCCCCCAGCAGATCGACCTCGTGCGCAGCAGCTTCGCGCTCGTGCAACCCATCGCCCACCCCGCCGCGGCGCTGTTCTACAACCACCTCTTCGAGGCCGACCCGGCGCTCCGCAAGCTCTTCCGTGGTGACATGGCGCAGCAGGGCGAGCGCCTGATGACGATGATCGGTGCGGCCGTCGGGCTGCTCGACCGGCCCGCGACGCTGATGCCGGTGCTGCAGCAACTCGGCGCGCGCCACGGCGGCTACGGCGTCGTCGACGCGCACTACGCGACCGTCGGCGGCGCGCTGCTGTTGACGCTCGAACAAGGACTGGGCGAGGCGTTCACGCCCGAGACCCGCGCCGCCTGGACCGCGATGTACGGCATCGTCAGCCAGACCATGATCGCCGCCTCGAAGGAAGCCGCCCTCGCGGCTTGAGCTCGCCGAAGAACAACACTCACCGCAGAGGAACGAAGGACGCAGAGGTTCGCAGAGAGCAACCCTTTTTCTCTCCTCTGCGAACCTCTGCGTCCCCTGTTCCTCTGCGGTTGAAAAACCTAGCGCAGCAGTTCGCCCACCCGCGCCAGCAGGTCGGCCTTCGCGAACGGCTTGTCCAGCGACGCGCAACGCGCGCTGCGCAGGAACTCGCGCGCGTCGGGCGAGAGCGTGTCGCCCGTGACGAACAGCATGCTGCGCGCGAGCGCCGGGTGCTGCGCCGAGACCGCGCGCCAGAGCGCGGCGCCGTCCATGTCGGGCATGCGCAGGTCGGAGACGATGCAGTCGAAGCGCGCCGCCGCGAGCAGTTCGAGCGCGACCGCGCCGGATTCGGCGACCGCGACCTCGTGCCCCGCGCTCTCCAGCATCTCGCGCATCACGTCGGCGAGTTCGGGTTCATCGTCGACTATCAGCACGCGCGACTGCAGCGACGCGCCTGCCGCCGGCAACGCGCCGGGCACGGTGTCGGCGTCGGCCATGCCGCTGATCGGCAGGCTGAGGCGAAAGCTCGCACCACCTGTCGCGGCCGAAGCTTCGAGCACGAGTTCGCCGCCGTGTTCGCGCGCCAGCGAGCGCGACACCGCGAGCCCGAGCCCGGTGCCGGC
>JAURVW010000945.1 GCA_030655275.1 Solirubrobacteraceae bacterium | reverse complement strand
GATCCCGTCGATCGCCCGTCGCCTCGGGGAGCTGCCCGCCGGCAGCACGGTCGTCGCCCGCATCGAGGTCGACGGCCCCGCCGACGAGCTCGAGCTGGCCCCGGCCGACGGCGTGGTCGTCGACGTCGAGTGGCTGCATCGCGGCGACGCGACGCCCGGCGACGCGCTGGTCGCGGCCGTCACGGGCCTGGACCTGCCCGAGGGCGACGGCTACGCCTGGGTCGCGACGGAGGCCGAAGCGGCCCGCACGCTCCGTCGCCATCTGCGCGAGGAGCGCGGCCTCGCGAAGGGTGCGACGAAGGTCACCGGCTACTGGAAGCTGGGCGCGAGCGATCACCACGACGCCCCCGACGACGCCTGACCCGCGCCGGCGGGTCAGAAACGTGGCGCAGGGCGTGCCCCAGGGTCTATCCTCCAGGGGCGACGTCGCTCCGAGCCTTCCGGATCCCGTCGCCGCTCTCGTGCCGAGAAGCCATCCCCATCACGACATCCCTCCGACGGAGGCGCATCCCTGCGTGGCCTCGACCGTGTCGACCGCCCGCTACCTGCTGGCGATCTTCGAGGTCGATCGTGACGAACCGCGCCTGACCGCAGCTGCCGTCGCCCGCAAGCTCGGGGTCTCGACGCCGTCGGCGCACGAGATGATCGGCCGCCTCGCCACGATGGGTCTCATCGAGCGCCATCCGCTGCGCCTCACCGCCGACGGGATGAGCACCGCGCTCGTCCTCAGCACGCGCCGTCGCGCCGCCCGCCGCCTGGCCCACGACGTGCTGGGCATGGACGGCGAGGCTGCCGACGAGGAAGCCCACCAGCTCGCCGCCACCCTTTCGCCGATCCTGGGCCGCCGGCTCACCGATTGGTACAACAAGCAGCCCGCCGACGAGTCGGGCAAAGCGCCCGACGCCCCGGCGACGCCGGCCGAGTAGCGAACGCGGCGCGCGGCGCCGCGGAGATCGTGCCCGGGAGCCGGGCCTGCACACCAAACCCGCCCATGGAGGCGGGAACGGTGGCGGCGCTAGGCCGCGGCGCCGCCGCGCTGCCGGCTCGCACCGACGCTCGCGAGCACGCCGTTGCGGCACGCCTCGCGGATGAACGCGCGGTCGAGCGGGAAGATCTCGGGAAAACCGCCGCCGGTCATGCGCACGCCGGCGCCGACGCGCGCGAGCTGCATGATGCCCAGGGCCTGGGCGCAGATGAGGTTGGCGAGGGTCTCGGGGTCGTTGGCCACGAACACGCCGGCCTCGACGCCATCGCGGAGGACCTGCGCGAGGTGGTCGACGCACCGACCGAGCGCGCGACCAAGGCGGAACATCGCGCCCTCGCTCATCGCGGCCGTGAGCTCGCCGGCCGGCTGGCGCATCAGCGCGAAGGTGCAGTCGAGAAAGGCCGGATGATCGACGCAGTAGTCGACGAGCGTGCGGATCTGCTCGTCGAGGCGCTCGACGGGGTCGGCGAACGAGGCGGTGCGGCCGAGCTCGGCGTCGAGCTCTTCGAGGTAGCGGTCGAGCGTGAGGGCGAGCAGCTCGTCCTTGCTCTCGAAGTACCGGTAGATCTGGGCCTTGTTGATGCCCGCGTTCTTCGCGATCTGATCGATCGGGACGTCCTGGACGCCCTGCTCGTCGAGGAGCGCACGGGTGACGTCGATGATCTCGGCGCGCCGTTCGCGCCGCGTTTGGGACTGTCGTGAACCGCTGGCCACCCGACCATCGTAACCAGATTTAAACCCCGGGTGGACGGAGAGTGTAAACGTCGGTTACACTGCGGTCACGGCAATGGCCCCAGGGCCTCACCGCCTCCGTTCACACCACGTTCCCCGTCGAGGATCATGAGCACCACCGAAGAAAGCACCGAGACCACGACCCAGATCGGGTTCGGCCTCAACGAGGACCAGCTCGCGATCAAGGACTGGATCCATGACTTCGCGGCCAACACGGTCCGCCCCGCCGCACACGAGTGGGACGAGAAGGAAGAAACCCCCTGGGAGATCATCCAGGAGGCCGCCAACATCGACCTCTACTCCCTCGACGGTCTCGCGCAGATCTGGGCCGACCCGACCGGTCTGACCCTCCCCGTCGTGCAGGAGGAGCTCTTCTGGGGCGACGCCGGCATCGGCATGGCGATCATGGGCACGACGCTCGCCGTCGCCTCCATCCTCGGCCAGGGCACCGGCGACCAGATCGGCGAGTGGATCCCGCGCTGCTTCGGCACCAAGACCGACATCAAGGTCGCCGCGTTCTGCTCCTCCGAGCCGGCCTCCGGCTCCGACGTCTCGGCCATCCGCACGACGGCCAAGTACGACGAGACCACCGACGAGTGGGTCCTCAACGGTCAGAAGGCCTGGGCCACGAACGGCGGCATCGCCGACGTCCACGTCGTCATCGCCACCGTCGACCCGTCGCTCAAGGCTCGCGGCCACGCCGCCTTCGTGATCTCGAAGGACGAGACCAAGGGCATCACGCAGGGCTCCAAGATGTACAAGCACGGTCTCCGTGCTTCGCACACCTCCGACGTGCTCCTCGACGACTGCCGCGTCCCCGGCTCCGCCCTCCTCGGCGGCAAGGACAAGCTCGACGCGCGCATCGCTCGCGCCAAGGAGGGCACGAAGTCCAAGGGCAACGCCTCCATGGCGACGTTCGAGGCCTCCCGTCCGACCGTCGGCGCGCAGGCGCTCGGCATCGCTCGCGCCGCCTACGACTACGCGCTCGAGTACGCCAAGGGCCGTGAGCAGTTCGGTCGCCCGATCATCGACAACCAGGCGATCGCCTTCAAGCTCGCCGACATGAAGATGGAGATCGACGCAGCTCGCCTCCTCGTGTGGCGTGCGGCCTGGATGGGCGCCGGCATCTTCCGCGGCGAGACCCCGAAGTTCGAGAACGCCGAAGGCTCGATGGCGAAGCTCAAGGCCGGCCAGGTCGCCACCTGGGCGACCGGTGAGGCCATGCAGATCCTCGGCGGCGTGGGCTACACCCGCGAGTACCCGGTCGAGCGCATGCACCGCGACTCGCGCATCTACGAGATCTTCGAGGGCACCTCGGAGATCCAGCGCCTCGTGATCTCCCGCGCGATCTCCGGAATGCGCATCCGCTAGAGCTTCGGCTCCAGCCGGTCGCTTGAGCGGCCACCCGTTCGACTCTCAGTCGCAGTACCCGGTGGAGGGGGCGTTGGCCAGCTGGCCGGCGCCCCCTTCGTCGTTCTCGGTCAGCGCCAGCGCGAGGAGAACAGGCGCACGGCGGTCCAGGAACTGCCGTCGTCGAGCGAACGGATCTCCAGCAGGCCGCGGAGTCCGGCGTCGCCGGCCTTGCGCACGCGAGCGGTCTGGCCAGAGTTCAGCGGGATCTCGACCGTGCGGGTGGCGCCCGGCGGGATCTTGAAGGCGTCGGTGCGCACCGATCCGAGGCGCGTCAGGTAGACCGCGCCGCGGCACGAGATCGTGTGGCGACAGTGCAGACGGAAGGCGTAGGTGCCGCGACGCTGATAGGACTGCGTCCCGACGATCGTCGGCAGGGCACCGGGCAGGCGAAGCGACGGCGTCGGGGCCGGGCTGGGGGCCGGCGTGGGGACGCGAGGCTGCTGGGTCGGGGCGGGCGATGCCGTAGGTGTCGCGGTGGGCGCGGCCGTCGGCGACGGCCTGGGCGTGACGAGCGGCGTCTCGGTCGATTCGGTCTCGCTCTGCGGCTGGGGCACCTGGTCGACCGGGATCGCGATCGTCTGCGGCTCGCCGTAGGTCGTGCCGGCGCTGCTCGACGCGCGTGCTCTGAGGAAGAGGGTCGTCACGCCCGGTGGGATGGCGCCGAGCGGCACGCCGACCGGGACCGGCTGGTTGCCGGACACCTTCACGGCGGTCGTCGTGTGGCGAGGCGCGTCGTCGAAGCCCCACTCCACGACCACGTCGGTCGCGAGGCCGCGGGGCTGGACCAGCAGGCTGGCGGACGCCTCGAGCTCGGAGAACGCGGAGACCGCCGACTGCACGAGCGGCGGCACCTCCCGCTCGTCGGCGCCGATGTCGAGGTCACCGAGACGGCGTGGGCTGCCGTCGAGATCGAACGCGCCGGCGGCGAGGAGGTCGTCGTCGTCCTCGTCGCCGTCGCCATCGAGGTCGGCGGTGCCCGCGTCGATCGTCGGAGAGGTGGCGAGCTGACGCAGGTCGCCGTTGGCGCGGTTCACGAAGAGGGGCTCGGCGAGGAGCGTGTCCCTACGGACGATGGTCGCGCCGCTGCCCTGGGTCTCGAGCCGCGACGGCTCGGCGGCGACGTGGTCGAGGGTGAGCGCGGCGACGGCAGGCTGGTAGGCGAGGGCGTAGGCCGCGTGTGCGGTCCCGCCCGTGCGAAGGATGGTGTTGACCGCGCGGCCGCGGGCCGTCATCGACGGCATCGAGGGCACGGCACGCAGGGCGGTGGCGTCGGCGCCGGAGGCGATCGCCGTGACGCCGCGGATCTCGGCCGGGACGGTCGGGGCGGAGACCAGGATCGCGGCGGAGTCGAGGCCCGTCGAGGTGACCGTGCTGTTGCGCAGCACGGCGCCGTTGCCGAGTTCGACCCCACGGGTGTAGGCGCCCGTCGCCTGGATGCGGAGGCCCTCGAGCAGGCCGCCGACGGCGTAGATCGCGCGGCCGGCGTCGGTGGTGACGTCGACGCCGGTGAGGCTCGTGCCGTACCTGAGCATGAGCGTGCCGGCTGAGAGGTCGAGGACGGGCCGGCTCTCGCCGGGGTTCGCCACGATCGTGACGCCGCTGACGCCGGGTTTGTCGGTCAGCGTGCCGTTCGGCGCGTGGATGCCGGGACCCAGCAGGATCCGGTCACCGGTGTCGACCGCGGCGAGGGCGTCACCGAGCTGACAGGGCGTGGCGAGGGTCGCGCAGTCGCCGGCGCCGTCGGTCGTGACGTACCGATCGGTCGCCCCGGCGGTGGCCGGAAACGCCAAGAGGGCGAGGGTGAGCGGCACGAGGGCAGCGCTGGGGATGGAAGGAGTGGAGATCACCTGGAGCGTCCTGGTTCCCTCCCCCGTCGGTGGCCGCAACGTTGCTCTTTAGCGTCCTGGCCACAGCTACGACACGTCGCATCGCCCGGTCGACCCGAGCGTCCACAGCTCGATCGTGGCGTCGCGGCCCCGGACGGCCCGCTCGCCGACCGGCTCCAGCGCCGACCGCAGCGCCTCGTCGACGAGCGCCCGACGGGTCGCCGCGGAGAGCAGCACCTGGGTGTTCTCGTCCTTCGTCATGCCCTCGATCCGGGCGGCGGTGTTGGTCGTGTCGCCGATGGCCGTGTACTCCACGCGCGTGCTCGACCCGACGTTGCCACTCATCACCGAGCCGCTGTTGATGCCGATCCCCATGCGGAACTCGTGGCCCAGGTCCTGGCCCGCGATCCAGGCATTGAAGCGGGGCAGGCGCACCTCGATCATCTCCGTAGCGGCGGAGACGGCGCGATCGGCGTGGTCGGCGCGATCGAGCGGCGCCCCGAAGACGGCCATGATCCCATCGCCCATGAACGCGACGAGCGTGCCGCCCTCGTCCATGATCGCGTCGCTCATCTCCGAGAGGTAGTGGTTGAGCACGTCGATCACGCGATCGGGCTCCAGGCGCTCGGCGAACGTGGTGAACCCGCGCAGGTCGCAGAACATCACCGTGCCCTCCTTGCGCTGGCCGCCGAGGCGCAGGTCGC
>JAURVW010000478.1 GCA_030655275.1 Solirubrobacteraceae bacterium | reverse complement strand
CCTTGTCGAAGTTGTCGCCGCCGAGGTGGTTGTCGCCCGCGGTCGACTTGACCTCGAACACGCCGTCGGCGATCTCGAGCACCGACACGTCGAACGTGCCGCCACCGAGGTCGAACACGAGGATCGTCTGCTCGTCGTCCTTGCCGAGGCCGTACGCCAGGGAGGCGGCGGTCGGCTCGTTGATGATGCGCTTGACGTCGAGGCCGGCGATCTTGCCGGCATCCTTCGTCGCCTGACGCTGGTCGTCGTTGAAGTACGCGGGGACCGTGATGACGGCGCTGTCGACCGTCTCACCGAGGTAGGCCTCGGCGTCGGCCTTGAGCTTCGCGAGGATCATCGCCGAGATCTCCGGCGGGCTGAACTCGCCGTCGTTCGCGGAGATGCGCGCGTCGCCGTTCTTGCCGCTGATCACCTTGTAGGGGACCATCGACTCCTCTTCGCGCACCTCGGCCTCCTTGCGGCCCATGAAGCGCTTCACCGAGAAGATGGTGTTGGCCGGGTTCGTGACGGCCTGGCGCTTGGCGACGGTGCCGACGAGGCGCTCGCCGCTCTGCGCGAATGCGACGACCGACGGGGTCGTGCGGCCACCCTCGGAGTTCTCGATGACGACGGGCTCGCCACCTTCGATGACGGCCATGCACGAGTTGGTCGTGCCCAGATCGATACCGATCGTCTTGCCCATGCTGGGGTCTCCTTCTGCTGGTTCCGGGCACGCATGCGCCGGTCCCACACTTGAAATCTAAGTGGCAGGATAGCAGATCGCCTATTGTGGCCCGCAGCCGATCTGCGCCACGCAGTCTCGGCCGATCTCGAACAACTCGCGATGCGCGAACACCTCTCGGTCAGCGCCTACTGCGTACGAGAGCTCACCCAACGGTCGCGCGCTGCGAGAAACGCGGCCCTGCTCGACACCCTCCCGGTGCTCGACATCAGCATGGAGGAGATCGTCGCGGCCATTCGCGAGGACCGGGACTCTCGGTGAAGGCGACCTCGAGGTACTCCAATCGCTGCGGCGATTCGTGCTTGCGGGCCAGATGCCGCGACGCGGCGGCGAACGCTCGCGCCGAGGCGCTCGCCGACCAGTAGATCGGCGTCGCATCCGGCCGGTCCCTGCAGGGAGATGGCCGGGTGGCACGAGACGTGGCCCGCCTGGATCCTGAGAGATCCGGACGGGCCACGGTGCTTGGGGTGGGGCGACCTCTTCGTCGCTTCTCCGCCTACTTCCGCGTGAGGTTCAGGGCGATGAGGTTGCCGGAGCCCTGCGTCAGCGGCGACACGAGGTTGGTCAGGAACCCGCAGCCGGTCAGGTTGCTGATGGCGAAGGTGCCCGCGATCGAGCCGCCCGTCTCGGGGACGAAGGTCGGCTGCGTCGAGCTCAGCGCGATCGAGGAGATCTGCTTGGCCTGGCAGTTCGCTCCGCCTGCGAGCTCGATCCCGAGCGTTTTGACCGACGGCAGCTTGATCCGCACCTTCGCGTTCACCGACAACTTGCCGTCCACGAGGTTGCCGGAGACCGGCTCGGCGGTGACGAACTCGACCTTCGCCGCGACCGGCAAGAAGCCGAGCGCCGTGAGGTTGCCCGAGGACGGATTCAGCGACAGGTTGCCCGTCACGCTGCCATTCACCGGCCGCACGATCCGCGCATCGAGCGCACCCGTGATCGGCAGCGAACCCTTCGTGAGGGTCTTCATCGTCGCCGTGCCAGCCAGCGCGTACGAGAACGCAACCGGCTCCGGGATCACCGTCGGCGTCGGCGTCGACTCCGGGATGGCCGTCGGCGTCGGCGTGGGCGTCGGAATGACGGTCGGGGTCGGCGTGGCGCCGGCGGAGGTCGTGCTGAAGTCGCCGGCCGTCGAGATCTTCGCGAGCTCACCGTCGGCCTTGCGAGCCACCAGGAAGTAGCGGTAGCGCACGCCCGGATCCAAACCGGCCACGGTCGCGCAGCCGTTCGCATCGCTGGCGAAGAAGGGGTCCGTCGTTGCGTTGAAGCCGTCCTCCTTGGCGGTGACGTAGAACCCGCGTTCGAGGCTGTCGAACTGGCCCAGGGTGCCGCTCCAGCAGAGCTTTGCGCCCGACTGGGTGACGTCGCTGACCGTGACCGTCGGCGCCGGGAACGGATCCGGCGAGGGCGTCGGGGGCGCGATCGGCGAGGGGGTCGGGGTGGGCGTCGGGGTCGGGGTGGGCGTCGGCGGCGGCTTCGGCGACGGCTGCGGGGTGATGATGCTTCCGCGGACCGAGATGAGGAACTTGTTCTGCTCCGGCGGGCTGAAGGAGCAGTCGACCTGGAGGGTGTCCGGATCGGTGTCGGTCTGGGGCGTCGAGGTCGTCGCGGGGTCGAACGGGATCGGCTGGCCGTTTGCGCCCTTCACGATCAGGGTGAATGCGAGACGCGACAGGGAGAAGGAGTACCCCGGCGTGTAGTCGTTGGCGGGGAACCTCCCGAATCGAAACGCAGGGTCGACGACGATCGGACCCGAAGCCGGGACGGTCTGGAACGGGCTCGTGGCCGTCGGGCCGCCGACCGAAATGGTGGTGGCGATGTCGACCGAACGACCGCCGACCGAGGCGAAGGCGCCGACCAGGTCAGCTCCTGGCTGGACCGACGCGCCGACCGTGAGCGTGAACCCGTCGACGACGTAGGCCGGGTCCGTCCCGGGGGTGGTGGTCAGCGTGACCGGCTGGGCATCGACGAACGGGAACGCACAGGAGTGCGTGGTGGTGAGCGCCTGTGCCGGCGCAGCGAAGGCGCTGGCGCCCGCGACGGCCGCCAGCGCTGCGACGACGGAGGAGCGGAAGGGGCGGTGCGCACGGGCACGGGGGTGGAAAGTCCTCATCGGACTCCTCTGGATCTGGGGACACGGAACGCCCGCCACACCCTCCGTGGCGCCTCGGGGGCTGCGCCAGGCGAGACGGTCGTCACACGATCCGTACTGTCGCGCAAACGCTCGGCGGGGTCAACCCCCCGCCGAGCGCAGCAGCGGCTACCTGGTGAGGCTGAGGGCGACGAGGTTGCCCGAGCCCTGCGTGAGCGGGGAGACCAGATTGGTGAGGAACCCACAGCCGGTGAGATCACTGATCGCGAACGTCCCGGCGACGGGCCCGCCCTTCTCCCACGTGAACGTCGGCTGCGGACTGCTGAACGCGATCGAGGAGATCTGCTTCGTCTGGCAGTTCGCACCGCCGGCGAGTTCGATGCCGAGCGTCTTGACCGACGGCAGCTTGATCCGCACCTTCGCGTTGAACGACAGCGACCCGTTCTTGAGCGTGCCGTTCGTCGATCCGGCCGAGACGAACTCGACCTTCGCCGCGACCGGCAGGAACCCGAGCGCCGTCAGGCTGCCCGAGGACGGGTTCAGCCCCAGGCTGGTGACGATGCTTCCGCCGACCGGCTCGAGGATCGTCCCGAGTCGACCGGACAGCGGCAGCGAGCCCCTCGTGAGCGTCTTGAGCGTCGCGGTACCCGCCACGTCGTAGGTGGCGAAGAGCGGCGGACCGGGTGACGGCAGCGGCGTCGGTGTCGGGGTCGGCTCGGGCGTCGGCGACGGGGTCGGCCCGACGATCGGCGTGGTGACGGGAACGTAGGGCGTCGGGGTCGGCGTTGGGGTCGGGGTCGTGGCAATCGCCGGTGTCGTGAACTGGGTGTTGGAGGAGGTGACGGGCTGTGTGGCGTACTGCCCGGAGGACAACTCGAATGCCAGGAAGGGGTCGTAGGTGGTCCCCGGGAGCGTCTTCAGCGTGAAGCAGATCCGACTGCGAAGGTCCGGAAGGACATACGTGTCTCGGCGAGTCGTCTCCAGGCCTTCGTATCGACCGAGGTCGCGCACGAAGAGCACGAGGACCGGCTCGCGAAGCGTGCCGGTCACGTCCCAGCAGACGACGGCCGATGTCGCCGTCACCTCACTCGCACCGAGCGGCGGAACGTTCTGGCTCGGAGTCGGCTGAGGCGCGGGCGTCGGCGTCGGCGTCGAGGTCGGCGGCGGCGTCGGAGTCGGCCGCGGGGTGAGCAGGCTGCCCCGCACCGAGATCAGCTTCGTGTCCTGGTTCGGCGGGCTGAGGGCGCAGCTGATCTGGAGCGTGTTCGGGTCGCTGTCGGTCTGAGGCGTCGGCGTGGTGGAGGGGTCGAACTGGATCGGCTTTCCGTTCTCGTCCTTGACGACCACCGTGAACCCGACGCTGGCAAGGGAGAAGGTGATCCCCGGCGTGTAGTCGTTGGCGGGGAACGGCCCGAAGCGGAACGGCGGCTGGACGACCACCGGTCCCGATGCCGGAACGGGCTGGAGCGGGCTGGTGGCCGCCCCGCCGCCGAGTGACAGCGTGGTGGCCATGTCGACCGAACGACCGCCGATCGGCTCGAATGCAGCCACGAGTCCGGCCCCCCACTGCACGGACGCGCCGACCTCGAGCGTGAAACTCGTCGTTACGTAGGCCGGATCGGTACGGGGCGTGGTGGTCAGCGTGACCGGCTGCGCATCGACCGTCGGAAGTGCGCAGGTGTGCGTGGTGGTGAGCGCCTGCGCGGGCGCTGCGAAGGCGCTGGCACCGGCGACGACCGTCAGCCCCGCGAGCAGCGAGGACCGGAAGGAATGACGCGCACGGGCGCGGGGGCGGAAGGTCCTCATCGGACCACCTCACATGGATCTGGGACACGGATACGGTCGCCTCACCCGCTCCGGCGCCTCGGGGGCAGCGCCAGGTGGGACGGCCGTCACACGCTTCGTACTGTCGCGCAAACGCTCGCCCCCTGTCAACTCTACGTCGCTAGAGGACGTCCCAAGACGCTGCCGGACCGTCGTCCCGGAGGCGCGCGATGCTGCGTTCGCGCGCCTCCGTGATTCCGGGCGATGACCCTCGGTCTACTTCTTCGTGAGGTTCACGGCGATGAGGTTGCCCGAGCCCTGCGTGAGCGGCGAGACGAGGTTGGTCAGGAACCCGCAGCCCGTGAGGTTGCTGATCGCGAACGTGCCGGCGATCGAGCCGCCCGTGCTGGGCGCGAAGGTGGGCTGCGTCGAGCTGAGCGTGATCGAGGAGATCTGCTTGGCCTGGCAGTTCGCTCCGCCGGCGAGCTCGATCCCGAGGGTCTTGACCGACGGCAACTTGATCCGCACCTTGGCGTTCACCCTGAGCTTCCCGTTCTCAAGGTCACCCGAGACCGGTTCCGCGGAGACGAAGTCGACCCTTGCGACCACCGGCAGGAAGCCGAGCGCGGTCAGGTTGCCCGACGACGGGTTGAGCGACAGAACACCGGTGACGCTGCCGCCGCCCGGCTGCACGATCCGCGCTTCGAGACCGCCCGTGATGGGGAGCGAACCCTTCGTGAGCGTCTTCATCGTCG
>JAURVW010000943.1 GCA_030655275.1 Solirubrobacteraceae bacterium | reverse complement strand
AGGCGGCTTCGGCGTTCGCGGTGCGGCTCGCCTCACGCGCCGACCGGGTGGTGCACCAGGCCGTCGACGAGGTGCGGGCACTGCAGGCCAGCGGGCACCTCGTGGTGGTCGCGACCGCCTGCGAGGAGCGGCTCGCGCGGGCCTACCTCGACGCGATCGGCCTCGGCGACGTCGCGGTCGCTGGCTCGCGTCTCACGGTCCATCCGCTCAAGATGCGGGTCGAGCATCACAACCACGGCGTGGCGAAGATCGACAGCCTCCTGGGTATGGGGATCGTCGCGCCCTGGGCCGCCGCCTACACCGACGCCCTGAGCGACCTGCCGCTGTTGCGCGGCGCCGAGCGCCCCGTGCTCGTGAACCCGGATGGCTGGTTGCGCGGGCGCGTCTCGCGGAGCCTCGGACGGGGCGCTGACGAGGTGGTCTGGCTCGATCCGCCCGCGCGGGTCGGCTAGGCATCGTTCGCCCGCCCTCACGCCTGGCCACCCGTCCGCGCTTACGCGCGACGCAGCCGATCGGGGCTAGAAGGTGACGAAGCGCTCGAGGAGTCGGCGCTCCTCGCCGGTCGCCCGGGCTGCCGCCGTGAGTGCGTGCACCAGCGGCGAGGCGAGCGCCGGGAGACGACCGACGAGCCGCGTGTCGGTCCACTCGAGCAGGAGCGCGACGTGCCGCGGGTCCTTCGGGAAGCCGCCCTTGGTGACCCGGCCCTCGCCAGCCAGACCGAAGCCGACCTGCTGGGCCTGTTCGAAACCGACCCAGCCTGGCGTGAGCTCGGTGCGGAACCTCACCCGCCCGGCCGAGGTGTTCTCGAACCGGTGGGTCGTGCCGACGGGCACGCGCACCACGTCGCCGGCGCGCAGGGCATGCATCTTGCCGTCGGCGTGGATGGTGAGCTGGCCGTCGAGGACCTCGAAGCACTCGGCGAAGCGACGGTGGCGGTGCATCGGCGTGGCGCCGCCGGGGCCGAGCTCGACCTCCAGCAGGGTGCGCCGGCCGCCGGTGTCGGCGGAGGTCTCCAGAAAGGTGATGACCTCGTCGATCGATGCATGCTGCAGGCGCCGGGAAGAATGCTGGGAGGTAGGCATGTCGTCAGCGTCGCGACCGGGTGGCGGGCACGGGGAGGGGGAGACCCCCGCACCACCCCCGCCCGACGACGAGGGGGCCCGCACGGTCTCCACGCCGAGTTAGCATCCGGGCCGATGCAGGCCGATGACGTCGCCGAACTCGTCGGGCGCACCGACGAACTCGCCCGCCTGAGGGCTGCGATCGACGCGGCCGAGGCGGGAGGCTCTCGCGTGGTGGTGATGTCAGGTGAGCCCGGCATCGGCAAGACGGCGCTGCTCGAGCAGGCCGCCCGCATGGCCGCCCGACGCGGCTTTCTCGTGACGCGCGGTCGGGCGGCCGAGCAGGAGATCGACGTGCCGTTCGGGCTGGTGGTCGATGCCCTCGACGACCACGTCGAAGCCCTACCGGCCGACCGCTCCACGAGCCTCTCCGCCGTGCTGGGGAACGTCCTGCCGTCGCTCGGCGAACCCGTCGCCGCCCCGGTGCCGACGAACGACACAGCCCCTGCAGCGCGGATCACCCTGCACCGCGCCCTACGCGACCTCGTCGACGCGCTCGCCGGACCACGCCCGATCGCTCTCGTCCTCGACGATCTGCACTGGGCCGACCACGCCTCGCTCGAATGGATCCTGCATCTCATGCGCCGCCCGCCGCGGGCGCCACACCTGCTGCTGCTCGCGCTGCGGCCCGTCTCACCGCTCCCGCCGTTGCTCGACGCGCTGCGGAATTCGGTGCCGGGCGAGCATCTGGAGGTCGGGCCGCTCGACGCCGAGGCCTCCGCATCGCTGCTCGGCGCCGTGGGCGATGCACTGCGGCGCGAACGCTACCTCGAGGAGGCTCGCGGCAACCCGCTGTTCCTCTCCGGCCTGGCCCGACTGCCCGAAGACCACGAGCGCCTGCCGGCAACGGTCCTCGCCGCCGTCGGACGCGAGGTCGGTGCGCTCGACCCGGCGGCCCGCGGCCTGCTGGAGGGCGCGGCCGTCGTCGGTGACCCGTTCGACGCCGACCTGGCCGTGGTGGCGGCCGGTCTCGACCCTTCGGCGGTGGAGCTGCTCGATCGGCTCGTCGCCGCCGACCTCGTGCGCCCGGACCGCGCCCGCACGTTCGCCTTCCGCCATCCGCTCGTCCGTCGGGCCGTCCACGATGCCACGCCCGCCGCAGCACGCCTTCGGGCGCACGCCCGTGCCGCCGCCCGGCTCGAGGCGCTCGGCGCGCCCGTCGAGCGGATCGCCCATCACGTCGAACGTTCGGCGAGCGTCGGCGACGAGGCGGCGGCGCGCACGCTCGTCGCCGCGGCACGCGGGGTCGCCGGCCGGGCACCGGGCACCGCCGCCGCCTGGTTGCAGGCCGCGCTCGACCTCGCTCCCGGAGCACCCGCCCCTGAGCGTGCACAGCTCTACGCCGAACTGGCGCGGGCACTCGAGGCGAGCGGACGTCACGTCCTGGCCTGCGATGCGCTCGGTGAGGCGTTGGCGCTCGCCGGCCCGGACGACGTTGCCCTGCAGGCCCCGATCCTGGCGGCGCTGGCCGCGGTCGAGCACGTCCTGGGCCGACATCGCGAGGCGCGTTCGCGTCTGTCCGAGGCCCTCTCGTCGCTGCCACCGGATGCCGACCCGGTCCTCCGGGCCCAGCTCACCCATCAGCTCGCGGTGGGGGCGTCCTACGACCAGGACGTCGACGAGCTGCGTCGCCTCGCGGGCACCTCGGCGGCCGCTTTGCGTCCCGTGTCTGCGACGGCCGCCATCAGTGATGAGGCGATCGCGATGATCGCGGCCATGTGGAGCGGCCATGCCGAGGAACTCCCGTGGCGTTCGGCCTCCGTCCACGGGCAGATCGATGCCCTCACGGCGGCGGACGATCCAGCGATCCCGGCGATGGCGTACGTCGTCGGCATGGCCGATCTCCTCACCCAGGACCTCGAGCGGGCCCGGGAGACGATCGGCCTCGGCCTCTCGGCCTTGCAGACGGCCGGCGAGGAGACCAGTCTCACGGCGCTGACCGGGGCGGCGGCCATGGCGGCCGTGATCGCGGCCGACGCCCGCGAGGCTCGTCGGTTCGTCGCGATGACCGAGGAGGCGGCCCGCCTGCACGGGGTCGGCCCGGGCTTGGCGCAGGCGCTGTGGCTGCGCGCGTCGATCGCGATGCTCGACGGCGACCTGGAGGACGCGGCCCGCGCCGGCGCCGAATGGCCCGCCGTCGCGGCGTCGGTCGGCGACATCCACATGGCCCGCACCGGCTACTGCTACTTCGCCCTCCTGCGCGCGGCCGACGATCCGGCCGGGGCGCTCGCCGAGCTGCGCCGGCACGCGGGGGAGGACCTCGAGAAGATCGAGCAGGAGTGGTCGACGCGACGGCTCGCACCACAGGTCGTCCGGATCCTGCTCGTGCTCGGCGACCACGACGAGGCCGAGCGGATCGTCGAGGTGGCGCAGACCCGGGCCGCGCGTATCGGCGTGCCGGTTGCTCTGGCCGGTGCTCGGCTCGCCCGCGCCGAGGTCGAGCTCGCAGGCGGTGACCCCGTCGCGGCCCTCGCCTCGGCGCAGGAGGCGTCGA
This sequence comes from Solirubrobacteraceae bacterium, assembly GCA_030655275.1. Classification (GTDB taxonomy): domain Bacteria; phylum Actinomycetota; class Thermoleophilia; order Solirubrobacterales; family Solirubrobacteraceae; genus JAGIBJ01. The sequence continues at coordinate 71 of JAURVW010000943.1, read as the reverse complement.
CGCTCGCGGCCTCCCGCGGGTTCGAGGAGGAGCGTTTCGGAGCCGACCTCGTGGTCGCCCGTTCGCTCGGG
>JAURVW010000940.1 GCA_030655275.1 Solirubrobacteraceae bacterium | reverse complement strand
AGCCCAATCGTCGACGCTGGCACGAAGTCAGCCTCATCCAACCTCTCAACCGCGCTCGACCGAAGGGTCCAGAAGCCGCTGACGGTCGATCGGGTCGGCCGTCGCTACTGGTTCTGGCCCGGGATGATCCGGTAGGCGTCGAAGACCGAGTCGATCGCACGCAGCTTGTTGATCGCCGCCTTCAGCGTCTGCGGATCGGCGACTTCGACGACGAACCGGTTGGCGGTCATGCCATCGGTCGTCGTGCAGCGGGCCTCGATGATGTTCACGCCGTGCTCGGAGAAGGTCCGCGAAAGGTCTTCGAGCAGGCGGTGTCGGTCCCAGCCGTTCACCTCGATCTCCACCAGGAACGCCGTCTCGTTCTCACCCTCCCAGGTGACCTCGACGAAGCGTTCGGCGTTCTTTCGAAGCGCGGCCGCGTTCGGACAGTCGTCGCGATGGATCGTGATGCCGCGACCGAGCGAGATGTAGCCCGTGATGTCGTCGCCCGGCACCGGACGGCAGCACTTCGCCAGGCGCACCATCACGTCGTCGACGCCCTCGACCCGGATGCCGACCTTCGAGCCGCGCTGGGTGCGGCGGCGCTGGCGGGAGATGATGTCGTCGAAGGTGGTCTCAGGGGCCTCTTCGGCCGAGTCGCCCTTGAACCGCTCGATGAGCTTGTTGACCGCGATCTGTGGCGAGATCTGCTCGTTGCCGAGCGCGAGGTAGAAGTCCTCGGCCTTGTCGAAGCCGAGCTCGCGCGACACGTCGGCGAGGACCGCGGAGGCCACGATCTTCTGCGCGGGCAGACCCGCGCGCTTGAGCTGCGCCTGCAGCACCTCACGTCCGCGGTGCTCGGAGTCGTGGCGCGACTCCTGCTTGAAGAAGTGCTTGATCTTGTTGCGCGCCCGGGAGGTGCGCACCACCTTCAGCCAGTCGCGCGACGGGCCGCGGTCCTGCTTGGAGGTGAGGATCTCGACGATGTCGCCGTTCTTGAGCTCGTAGTGCAGCGGCACGAGGCGCTGGTTCACCTTCGCGCCGACGCAGCGATGGCCGATCTCGGTGTGGACCTCGTACGCGAAGTCGAGCGGGGTCGCGCCCTGCTCGAGCGACTTGACCTCGCCCTTCGGCGTGAAGATGAACACCTCGGCGCCGAACAGGGAGCGCTTGAGCGACTCCATGAACTCGCGGGGATCCTGGATCTCGCCCTGGACCTCGGCGAGATCGCCGAGCAGCCCCTCGCCCGAGTTGCCCTTGTAGAGCCAGTGCGCGGCGACGCCGTACTCGGCGCGCGCGTGCATCTCCTGCGTGCGGATCTGGATCTCGAGTGGACGCCCCTCGGGCCCGACCACCGTCGTGTGGAGCGACTGGTAGAGGTTCGCCTTGGGCATGGCGATGTAGTCCTTGAAGCGCCCGGGCAGCGGCTTCCAGAGCGCATGGACCACGCCGAGCGCGCCGTAGCACTCGTTCGGACCGGCGACGATCACGCGCATCGCGGTGAGGTCGTAGATCTCGTTGAATTCGCGGCCCTTGCGGGCCATCTTCGTATAGATCGAGTAGAAGTGCTTCGCACGGCCGGAGATGTCGGCGTGGACGCCGACCTTGTCGAGCTCGTCGACGAGGTACCCGCCGGCCTGCTCGACGTACCGCTCGCGGTCGTGGCGCTGCTGGTTCACCAGCATCTTGATCTCGGTGTACTTGCGCGGGTGCAGGGACTGGAAGGCGAGGTCCTCCAGCTCCCACTTGATCGCGTGGATACCCAGGCGGTGCGCGAGCGGCGCGAAGATCTCGAGGGTCTCGCGAGCCTTCTCGATCTGCTTCGGCTTGCTCATCGCGCCGATGGTGCGCATGTTGTGGAGCCGGTCGGCCAGCTTGATGAGGATGACGCGCACGTCCTGGGCCATGGCCAGGAGCATCTTGCGGAAATTCTCGGCCTGCGCCTCCTCGAAGGACTGGTTCTCCAGGCGGTCAAGCTTGGAGACGCCATCGACGAGATCGGCGGTGACCCTGCCGAAATCCTGCGCGATTTGCGCCTT
>JAURVW010000937.1 GCA_030655275.1 Solirubrobacteraceae bacterium | reverse complement strand
TTCATCACATTCGTCGCATTTACTGAGAATCCCAGTGTTGTTGCAAACTGGGCATGTGGGGCGCTGTTTCTCAGAGACTGCTTTCAGCAGGGATGTGGCAGGGGCTTGCACTGCTTCTTGAGCTTTGGCGCTGGCATTTGTTGTCTTCTCGACAGGGCTCGATTTCTGCTTGGGACTCGGACTTGAGTTCTGCAGTCTGCTCTTGCGACGCGGGCTAGGACTATCCTGCATCCATTTCAGTAACCACAGGTTCTTGTTCGAGAACCGCTTGTCGTTGTCACCCTGGGCGAGGACAGCCTCAGCATCCTTACGTGACACTGCCTCGAGAATGGAGTTCCTGAACTGCTCAGCGCTGTGGAAGAAGGGCCATACTCCTTCGTCGTCGACGTCGCCTGTGAAGTCGTTGTTTACCAGCCATAGGGTGATACAGGTTGCATCCCTAGTCTCCGGCGGACTGTCGACAAAATCCCGGACTTGGACGACAAGGTACATGATGTCTTTGCCAGGGGGGCAGCGTGAGCGGAGGGATCGTCGGGCAACCGAACGGAGGGTATCGAGCACATAGTCACGGTCCTCCGCGGGTAAAGTGATGGAGGTGTCATTCTCAATCCATTGGAAGAAGGCAAACCATTGTCCAATGCGCGAGGATTTGATCAATTCAACAGTCGCAGCTTCGATCTGGGTCTTCCACTTCTTGTGTCTTTCACGATAGAGCTGTAGGCTGTCGCCGCGAAGGAGGACGCAGTTCTCGAGTGCCGTTGGGGCAAGAGCTAGGTCAACATAGCGCTGGTCATGAGCGGGGACTACTGCCAGTCGCTGGAGGAACACAGCTGTGGTGTCAGCTTCCTGGATAGCTTCTTCAAGGTTGGTGGCTAGGGCCGCCAGGAAGTCGGTTCTGCCTTGCAGCAGTCGCCTAATCTTTAGTGCATTGGATGGGTTACTCAGACAGGATTGCTTTACTTGGAACCAGAGGGATGCAGCAAAGTTCGCTGGAGTGGTGTGGTCTGGACTCGGCAATGGGTTTACACTGAGCAGAGTCTCAATGACGCAAAATTGTTCATACGGGGCTATTCCGGGGCATTCGATGAGCTTCATCAACTCGATCACCTCGCGATCTTTCACATTGACTCCGCCGACTGTGATCTCTGGGAGCGCGGGCCCTGGGTTCTCTTCGACGTCTCCACATCGCAAGAGCTGTTTCTTGTTGCACCAGCGGCTGTTGGGGGACACTTTGGGGGGCTCTAGGGACCAAGGGGTCCATTGAGGGTGCCGCCCACTGCAAGGAGGGGCGTCTAAACGCTCAAAGACGGTGGTTTTTACATCAATCCAAGTGTAAGGGGGTTCTAATTTTCTAGGGGGCGCCAACCAGGGCGCG
>JAURVW010000932.1 GCA_030655275.1 Solirubrobacteraceae bacterium | reverse complement strand
AACTCGACAAGATCTTTTCTCACCTCGGCAAACTCGATACATCTATGCTCACTCGCAATCTTTTCAACCTTGCAATCTCACAAGATCTTTTCGCAACTCGAAGCTCGACAAGATCCTGCCGGCAAAATCGTTGAAGAAATGCCAAGAAATGCCGCATCCTGACACGACGCCTCGCGATTCCAAACGAGTTCGCCATGAGGATTCCTTGGAATCCATCTTCGCGTTGAGTGAGACATTGCCAGTTGCACACAGTGCAACCACGCCTGCTACGCCGAATGGTTCTAATGGTTCGAATGGTTCTTCCCAATCAGAAACAACCATCTCACGAGTAATTACCAATCGTGATTGGAAAGCCCTAGGTATTGTCCCAGAGGTCAACTCGACCTATTTTCACCAGCGTACTCTTAATGACGAGAAGCTTCTTGTGTGTAAACTATGTCACCGGAACTATGCTGAACCCTCGTTTGCTTTGAAAAAGTTCGAACGGAAGGGGATCTTCTCTGCCGACGCCAACTCGACAACCTCTCAAAAGAAACACACTCAAGTCCATGCGGCCGACGCCAAGACCCCAAATCCATCCACTCCAGAAGGAATGCAGCCAAAAATTACTTCCTTTATGCCAGGGCGCATTCTGACCGAGGTGCGAACCGCTCAACATCAACTGGTGGAAGCTTTCGCCCAACTTTCCTTGCCAATGTCGTTGATTGAAGCTCCTGAGATGAAGCCTTTTTTTGAAGCTCACCAATCCATTACCGGCATTCGATCCCGTAAGCAAATCACAGCGGCGGTTATCGCAGAAGCCGCATTGTTGAAAAAGAAGTTCCTTGAGACGATACGTTGCCATTGCGTTTGCTTATGTATTGATGGGGGAACGATTAATGGGCAGAGTTTTATGAACATTATCGTTGTTGATTCAACTCCCAATTGTCCCTATAGCTTTTTCTGGGCTTCCGTTCCTTGCTACGAACCCATGACTGCCAAATGGATTGGAGCAGAGTTACAGAAAGTGATCCTGGAACTGGAAAGGAATGAAA
>JAURVW010000924.1 GCA_030655275.1 Solirubrobacteraceae bacterium | reverse complement strand
GTGGTCCGACGCGGCCCTCCCTGGGAGCCCGGGTCGGGGCCCGGCCCCCATCAGCTCTGGTTGAAGAACCCCTTCTCGATGAGCTGCGCGCGTTCCTCCGCGGAGATCGAGACGTTGGCGGGGGTCAGCATGAAGACCTTGTCGGCGATGCGCTGCATGCCGCCGTCCATGGCGTAGGTGAGGCCGGAGGCGAAGTCGATCAGCCGCTTGGAGAGGTCCGTGTCGGACGTCTGCAGGTTGATGACGACCGGGATGCCGTCCTTGAAGCGGTCGGCGATCTGCTGGGCGTCGTTGAACGACTTCGGCAGCACGAGGTGGACGCGGACGTCGCCGCCCGGGCCGCCGCTGTTGGCGGCGGGCCGCGAGGAGCCGCCGACGGGGCGCAGGTGCGATCCGCCGGAGCGGGAGGACCCGGCGTCCTCGTCGCTGAAGATGTCGTCGAAGTCCTCGCGGCGTCGCCGCGCCCGGTCGATCCGGCGCACGGGCGTCGGCTCCCTCACGGGTTCGCGGGCGCGTTCACGGCGGTCGTCGTGATCCGGCTCGTCATCGTCATAGGCGTCGCCGTACGGATCGCGCTCCTCTGCGAGCGCGAACCACACGAGCATGTTGTGCCAGGAGTCGCGAAGAGCCATACGTCTCGGGTCATTCTCCCATGCGCCGGGGTTTCCTCCCCGCCTCCCGGAATCTCGCGGCGGCCGCGCGCGGGGGTCGTCGGAGGCGGCCCGGGGCCGGGTCAGTCCCGGACGAGCACGCTGCCGAGGCGGACGACGGTCGCGCCCTCCTCGACGGCGACCTCGAAGTCCTGGGTGGTCCCCATCGAGAGGACGTGGAGGTCGTGCTCGCCGGCGAGCTCGCGCAGCGCAGCGAACCAGCGGCGGTTGTCCTCGGGCGTGTCCGCGTGCGGGGGCATGGTCATCAGGCCGGCGACGGGGACGGGGCAGCGCTCCAGGACGCTCGCGAGCTCGGACGGGGCGATGCCGCTCTTGGCCTCGTCGCCGGCGACGTTGACCTCGATCAGCACGTCGAGGCCGGGGCGGGCCAGCTCGGCGTGGCGTTCGAGGCGCTTCAGGACGCTGTCGGTCGAGACCGAGTGGATCCGGTCGACGTGCGGCAGGACGTCGGCGACCTTGCGCGACTGCAGGTGGCCGATGAACTCCCAGCGCAGCGCCTCGGCACCGGGGACCGCGACCTTCTCGGCGAGCTCCTGCGCGCGGTTCTCCCCGACGAGGCGGATCCCGGCCTCGGCGAGCTTCCCCGTCTGGTCGGTGGCCACGTACTTCGTCGCGAGCAGGACGTCGACGTCGTCGGGGTCCCGTCCCCCCCGGGCGCACGCTGCGGCGATCCGCTCGCGGACCCCTGCCAGCCGGGCCGCGACGGCCTCGGGATCGTTCTCCTGGATCACGTCAACCACGTGGCACCCGCCTGTCGTCCGGTGTTGCCGGCGTCCCGCCGGTGGGAGAAGAAGCGCTCGGGGGCGCAGATCGTGC
>JAURVW010000921.1 GCA_030655275.1 Solirubrobacteraceae bacterium | reverse complement strand
GGGCGGGCCTTCCTCGATCACCATTGCGCGCACGCGTTCGGGGTGCCGGGCGGCGAAGAAAAACGCGTTCGTGCCGCCGAGCGAATTGCCGACCAGCACCACTGGCCCGGTCGCGCCGAGATGATCCAGCAGCGCGGCGATGTCGCCGACGAAGGCCGCGCGCGAATAGTCCGACGCGTGATCGCTGAGCCCGTGGCCGCGCTGGTCCAGCGAGACGACGCGCCACTCGGGCATCGCGATGGCGAATTCCTCGAAGCTGCGCGCCTCCATCCACATCGCGTGCAGCGCGATCATCAGCGGCCGCTCGCCGCCGCTGTCGAGGTAGGACAGCGTCAGGCCGTCGTGCTGGAAAGAGTTGCGCTTCATCAAGGCTTGCTCTCCTTGCCGTTGAATTCAGTCTAGCCAAGGACGCTCGGCACGAAGCGATCGAGATTGCTTCGAAATGCTGCACCGGCGCCGGCGTTCGAAGCGGCCCGGCAGGAACCGGTTCGGCGACCCAAAGACCCACCGCATGCCGTGGCGTCGCGGGCCGCGGCATAGTTCGAACGAGGCTTCAGGAGACGTTCGCCATGAAGGTCATGACCCAACTCGCATTCGCCGGCCAGTGCCGCGAGGCGTTCGAGCACTACGCACGCGTTCTCGGCGGCCGGATCACCGTGATGAACACCTTCGGCGAGAACGAAGGCAAGGCGCTCCCGCCCGGGTCCAGCCCGGCAGGCGGCGACAAGATCAGGTTCGCCGAGCTCCGGGTCGGCGACTTCGCGATCCTCGGCAACGACCTGCCTGCCGACCAGGTCGAAGCCATGCGCGGGTTCAACGTGGCGCTGCACATCGAAGGCACGCGCGAGGCGCGCCGGATCTTCGATGGCCTGGCGGAGGGCGGGCAGGTCACGACACCGCTCGCGAGGGTCGCCTGGGCGGCGCTGTTCGGCATGGTGACCGACCGCTACGGCGTGCCGTGGCTGGTCCTGGCGCTCGGCGAGTAGGAGCGCCTGCCGATGACC
>JAURVW010000474.1 GCA_030655275.1 Solirubrobacteraceae bacterium | reverse complement strand
GCATGGCTTCATTTACGTTCGGCGAAAACACCGACTTGCCCTCGACGTTGATGGCGTGCGGATCGAGTTTGCCGCGCCTCCCCGTCTCCGTCAGGCTGACCGCGTAGAGAACGTTGACAGGAACGCGATGCTGTTGAGATGCGCGCAACATTTCGCGCTCGCAGACATTGCTGCTCGCCTGCGGAACGCGCGTGTTCTGGTTCGCAGAAGCGCTAGAGATAAAGACCGGCAGGAGAAGCGGCGCGATCGCGATGAGTGACGGTCTCGTCATGGTCTGGTCTTCCCGAAGATCTCTCATGGCCGCGCTGGCCCGGCGAACGATCGCCCGCATTGGTTGAAGCCTCCTGCTGTCGCGACGAATCGCTTCCCTGCTGGGCGCTGGAGCTGGAACCGCCGTTCTGATTCGCATTCTGGTTGCCTTGGGACAGGCCGCCCGAATCCGTCGGGGCCGCGGCGCGAATCGTCAGCGCGTCGACCTGGCATTGGTCGGTCTGCAGGCTGCGCTGCAGGGCGTCCTGGCCGCGCGTCATCATGTCGAGCGTCTCGGGCCGCGCCACTTCGATCTGGATGCTCAGCGCGCCGTTCGACAGGCGCATCTTCACGTTCACGGTGCCGAGCGCTTCCGGCTCCAGCTGGATGTTGAGCGTTCTGGCGGCGTTCGGCTGCGTCGTCTGCGCCTCGGCGGGCGCCGCTGTCGCCATCGTGGATCTCACTTCGCGCACGATTTCGCCGGCAACCTGGCGAACGGGATCGTTGACGACGGGATAATGCGTGGTCGTGGAGACGTTGCGCACGGCAACCGTGCGCGTCTCGTCCACGCCGGCCGTTTCCGCATTGGCGGCGCGCATGCGTCGCTCGAAGGTCGGGCCGAGATCGGCGCCATCGTCCGTCCCGCCGGTCTGCGCGGCGGCGGCCTCGTCCACGGCATCGGCCAGCAGGACCTCGGCGCGGCCCGTCTCGGTCTTGATCGGCTGTCCTTCGACCGGCTTGGCGCCGGTCTCGGGGCCCGCAGGCGCCTCCTTGCCCTTCTGGCCGGGAGCCGCTGCAAGCGCCGCAAAGGCCGCCTGCGCGGCCTGGGACGGAAGCCGCGATGCGCCTTCCTGACCCTCGGCCGCATTCGCCGCCAGCATGGCGAGCTGCTGTTCGGTCGGCGCCGGCGCGGCCGCCGCGTCGTCCGTCAGGCCGGCGGCGTCAAGGGGCTGGTTGGCGGGGCGCGGCAGGGCCTCGCCCTGTTCGGGAGCGCTCGATTTGGGCGCCTGCGCCTTGCCCGTCTCGGTCGACAGAACCTGCGCGAGAAGCGCCTGCCACATGGCGTCCGCCGAGGCCGGCGCCGGCGCGGATGCGCCGTTGGCCTTGTCGCGGTCAGGATCGAGCCGCTCGACCGCGCCGCGCTGCAGGGCCTCCCATTCGCCCGCCAGCTGATCCTGAAGGCTGGGCGTCAAGGCGCCGGGCGTCGGCGCGGGCGTCAAGGCCTCGGGCGGCGGGAGCGCGGCCACGGCTTCGCCGGTGGCGACGTCGGGCCCCTTCGCCGCGCCGCCCGCCGGAGGCGCGGCCTGCTGGTCGAGCACGGAGCCGAAGGCGCCGGACGATGGCGCATCCCCGCCCCCTGCCCCCTGGCGGGATGGCGGCGCGCTGCGCGGCGGCGGCGGCGGCGTGACGACGGCGAGCTTGGGTCCCATCAACGTTTCCTCACGAGCAGCGTGTCCGTCGCCGCCATCAAGCGTTGCGCTTCATCGATCAATGCGTCGCTCTGGTTCTTCGCCGGCACCTCGGCGCCGGGCTCCGGCGGCTTGGCGGACGGCCACGAGCGGACCGTCTGGGCCATTTGCAGCGCAGCCCTGTGCAGCGCTGCGTCCGAGCGCGAAAGCCGCGCGGAATCGAGCTTTTCGAGCGCCATCAGATCGGCGTCCGCCTCGCTGTTGGCGGCGCTGGCGGCGGCGCGATAGAGCCGCGCCGTCACGACGTCGCAATGCGTATCGACAGGCGGCCGCATCACCAGTTCGGAAAACTGGATGGCGGCGCGGCTCGCGCCCTGCAGCAGCGTGGTGCGGGCGATGATGATGGCGAGGCGGCAGCGTTCGTCCGGTTCGAAGGTCGCCAGCACCGGCTCGAGGGTGAGCGCGTGATCGACCTTGGGATTGGCGCCGATGCGCACCAGCGAATTGGCGAAGCTCGTGCGGAACTCGTCGGCGTAGAGCGACTGCTTGAAGCGCCGCGCATATTGGTTCGCCAATATGGCGAATTTCTCCGCATCGGCGGTTTCGCCCACGAGCGAGATCTGCCGGCGCAGCGCCGTCTCCTCGATCAGCGTGCCGGGAGCGAGAAGCCGCGCAATGCCCAGAAGCTCGATCGCCTTGTCGCGATCGTCGATCAGCACGAGCGCGGCCTGCACGAGCGCCAGCTGGCCGCCGAGCGACGGATCGATGCGGCGCGCGTCGACCGGCAGCAGGAATTCGCGCGCCTGCTCGGCGCGGCCTTCGGCGAACGCCAGCGCGCCGCGCGCAAGCTTGAGTTCTTCCGGCGCGAACGTGCCCGAACGCGCGATCTGGCGCAGCACGCGCGGCGAGCCGCCGCTCAGCGTGAGCAGGATCGCGGCGCGGGCGTTGCGCGGCTCGCGCCACACGTCGGCGGGCGCATCGACGAACTGGCGGCCGATCTGGGCGATGAGTTTCGGCTGGTCGTCGCGCGCCGACGTTTTTCCGGCCGCGATCTGGTTCTGCACCTCCTGCAGGGCGCGCAGCAGGCG
>JAURVW010000899.1 GCA_030655275.1 Solirubrobacteraceae bacterium | reverse complement strand
AGGAGGCCGACCTCGACTCGATCGGCGTGATGGACCTGGTCATGGAAATCGAGGACCGCCTCGACCTGTCGATCCCGGTGGAAACGCTGGCCCAGGCGCACACCATCAACGGGCTGCGTGCCGGCATCGCCCAGCTGACCGGCGGTGCGGCGTGAGTCTTCTGAACAAGTTCGGTGCGCAGCGCCAGCTCCAGGCGAGCCTGGACGCGATGGGCGGGGTGGCACCGATCGCGACGCCGATGGACGAGATCCATTCGGCCACCTCCGCCACCATCGGCGGACGCCGCATGGTGCTCGCGGGGACCAACAACTACCTGGGTCTGACCTACGACGCGGCCTGCCGGGCCGCTGCCATCGAGGCCATCGAGGCGCAGGGCACGGGCTCCACCGGCTCGCGCATGGCGAGCGGCAATTACGCCGGCCACCGGGCCCTCGAACGTGAACTGGCCGACGCTGTCGGCTGGCCTTCGTGCATCGTCTTCTCCACCGGCTACCAGACCAACCTCGGCGTGATCTCCGGGCTGGCCGACACCGGCGACTATCTGCTGGTTGATGCCGACAGCCATGCCAGCATCCACGACGGCTGCCGGCTGAGCAACGCCACGACCATCCGCTTCCGGCACAACGACCCCGAGAACCTCGACCGCCGCCTCGCGCGGCTGGGCGACGACGCGCATCGTGCGCTGATCGTGGTCGAAGGCGTCTACAGCACGTTGGGCGATCGCGCGCCGCTGAAGGAAATCGCCGAGATCAAGCGACGCTACGGCGCCTGGCTGCTGGTCGACGAGGCGCATTCCTTCGGTGTGTTCGGCGAACGCGGCCTCGGCTTGGCAGAGCAGATGGGCGTGCTCGACGACGTCGACTTCATCGTCGGCACCTTCTCCAAGAGCCTGGGCGGCGTCGGCGGCTTCTGCATCGGCCGACACGCGGAACTCGAATACGTGCGGATGGTGAGCCGCCCCTACATCTTCACGGCCTCGTCGTCGCCGCCCTCGATCGCGGCGACGCGCGAAGCGCTGCGCCAGATGCTCGCCGGCGATGCGCTGCGCGAGCGGTTATTGCGGCACGCCGAGCGCCTCTACGCCGACGCCGGCAAGCTGGGCTACCGGCTCGGTACCACGACGCCAGGCCCGGTCGCCGCATTGGTCTTCACCGAACGCGCCGAAGCGCAGGCGCTGTGGCAGTCGCTGCTGGACAGCGGCATCTACACCAACCTGATGATTCCGCCCGCCA
>JAURVW010000897.1 GCA_030655275.1 Solirubrobacteraceae bacterium | reverse complement strand
ACACGCAGTTCAGACTGCGACACATGCTGTCACGGCGATTCGCCACGAGTCACTGGCTGTTGTTTCTACAAACGGTCCCAACGTTCGGCATCTTGTTTGGTCTTGCATGCGGCGTCGACTTTTCGATCAACAGCGCGCTGAAAGAGGCGTACGGGCCGGCAGCTGGACTTTCCGCCTCCGCCCTGACCTGCTCCGTTTTCTTGACCTCAGCAGACCACCTGATGTTTCGCAAGGACAAGGGCGTTGGCTACATGGATTCGATGCGGTACTTCATGAACCGCAACCACTCCCGTTTTTTGTTCACGGGCTATACACCGATGGTTGGTCGCGAGTTCCTGTTTGGTCTGAGCATTCTCTACACCGGCCCTCTGTTCGGCGATTACCTCAAGACGCGCTGCGTGAAAAGCGACGACCGGGCGTTGGACTTAGTGTGGCCCTTCATTGGGACGTTCCTGTCCGCCATGGTGACAACGACGGTTTCACAGCCGTTGGACTCCCTTGCGCGCGAGATGCAGAAGATTTATCACTTCAGCAATGGGCAAGTTTCCCCGCGCTTCATTGACGTCGCCAAAAACAATATGAATCTGAAGACGCTGTATCGTGGTTTCGCACCTCGCTTAGTGCTGGCGAGTCTGGGAGGGGCAACGGCCACTACGGCATTCAAGTATCTCAAGGGATGAAAGGGATGAGGACCCTGAGGAGGGGGTTTGACCAAATTGAATTTTGAGTGGCGCATTGCCTGCGACATCTCTCTCTTTCTCCCCTCTCTCTCCCTTTCTCTCCCCTCTCTCTCCCTTTCTCTCTCCCTCTCCCCTCTCTTTCTCCCCTGCGTTGTCCTTTATCTTCTCTCCGCCTTATTTCTCCCTGGTGTTGCGAAACAGGAATTTGCGAAATGGACCGCTTGGGCTGCGCGCATTGCCTGCGTTGCTTTCCTTCGCTCCATTCCGGTTTACCCTCCGAGTCGTCGTGCTCCCATCTCATTGTCGATTTTTGGTTTATCGTCATT
>JAURVW010000895.1 GCA_030655275.1 Solirubrobacteraceae bacterium | reverse complement strand
CCGACGACCACGAGAGCGGTGAAGCTGAAGCGACGACCACCCTTGACGACCTTCGAGACGCGGTTGATGGTGACGACGCGCTCCAGGAACTGGTTGTCGCCACGGTCGCGCGAGTTGCGGTCACGGCCGCCACCCTGGTTGCGATCGCGACCGCCGCCGCGGCGGCCCTCGCGAGCCGGCTCGGCCTGGGTCGTACCGGCGGCCGTCTCGGAGACGACCGGGGCCGTCTCGGGAGCGGCAGCAGCCGTATCGGTCACTTCGTTCTCCTTGTTGTCACTCACAGTGCCAGACCCCCTTCGCGGGCGCCGTCGGCGATGGCGGCGACACGACCGGCGTAGCGGTTGCCGCCACGGTCGAACACTGCCTCGGAAACGCCTGCGGCCTTCGCGCGCTCGGCGAGGAGCTCGCCGACCTTGCGTGCCTTGGCGGTCTTGTCACCCTCGAGCGAGCGCAGGTCGGTCTCGAGCGTCGAAGCCGACGCGACGGTGTGACCCTTGCTGTCGTCGACCAGCTGCACGAAGACGTGGCGGGCCGAACGGTTGACGACGAGGCGCGGACGCACCTCGGTGCCGACGACCTTCTTGCGAAGGCGGGCGTGACGACGCGCGCGGGCGTCAGACTTTGACTTGAGAGCCATGGTTACTTACCACTCTTTCCGGCCTTGCGACGCACGTTCTCGCCGGCGTAGCGCACACCCTTGCCCTTGTACGGCTCGGGCTTGCGGATCTTGCGGATGTTGGCAGCTGCCTCGCCGACAGCCTGCTTGTCGATCCCGCTGACGGTGAGCTTGTTGGTGCCCTCGACCGTGAGCGTGATGCCGGCGGGCGGGTCGATCAGGACCGGGTGCGAGAAGCCGAGGGCGAACTCGACCGAGCTCCCCTTCTGCGCGACGCGGTAACCGGTTCCGACGACCTCGAGACCCTTGGTGTAGCCCTGGGTCACGCCGATGATGTTGTTGTTGATGAGCGTGCGGGTCAGGCCGTGAAGCGACCGCGACTCGCGCTCGTCGTCGGGACGGGAGACCAGAACCTGGTTCTCCTCGACCGCGACCTCGATGGGCTCGGCCACCGTGAGGGTGAGTTCACCCTTGGGGCCCTTCACCGCGACCTCACGGCCGTCGACCGAAACGGTGACGCCCGCAGGCACGTCGATGGGAAGTCGTCCAATACGCGACATGAGGGATTACCACACGTAGGCGAGAACTTCTCCGCCCACGCCCTTCTGCTCAGCCTGACGGTCGGTGAGAAGACCGGAGGAAGTGGACAGGATGGCCACGCCGAGACCGCCGAGCACCTTGGGGAGCTCCGTGGACTTCGCGTAGACGCGGAGGCCGGGCTTCGAGACACGCTTGATGCCTGCGATCGAGCGCTCGCGGTTCGGGCCGTACTTCAGCGAAAGCGTGAGGTTCTTCCCGACGCGCGCGTCAGAGGTCTCCCAGCCGGCGATGTAGCCCTCCTGCTGGAGGATCTCGGCGATGTGCGTCTTGAGCTTGCTCGACGGCAGGGTCACGGAATCGTGGTGCGCCGAGTTCGCGTTGCGCAGACGGGTCAGCAGATCTGCGACCGGGTCTGTCATTGTCATTGTTGTTTTCCTTTGTTCATGAGGTTCCGGCTGCCGTTACACGACAGACGGCCTGCGATGACACGCAATCTTCAATTGTACGTGCAGACCGACGGGCTCAGTGACCAGTGACCACTGAGCCCGTCGAAGGCTTACGCCTGTGCGTCGTCCGCGCGGAACGGGAAGCCGAGGTGGCGGAGCAGTGCCCGGCCCTCGTCATCCGTCTTCGCGGTGGTGACGACAGTGATGTCGAAACCGCGAACGCGGTCGATCTTGTCCTGATCGATCTCGTGGAACACGCTCTGCTCCTGGAGACCGAAGGTGTAGTTGCC
>JAURVW010000871.1 GCA_030655275.1 Solirubrobacteraceae bacterium | reverse complement strand
AGCGGGTGCTCCCACGAGAACGCGTGGTCGATGCGGATCGGCGAACCGTCGGGGTTGATCGCGAGCTCGTCCGGGTTCGCGGGGAAGCCGAGCGGCGCGGCGTTCAACGGCGTGTTCGGCTGGATCATCTCGGGCGAGTTGAAGGCCCGGTAGTTCGGCACGATGTGGCGCGGGTACGGCGCCTTGTGGCGGAATCCTCCCGGCGCGTCGATGGTGCCGAGCACGCTCATCAGCACCGCCAGCGCCCGCACGGTCTGGAAGCCGTTCGAGTGCGCCGCGAGGCCGCGCATCGCGTGGAACGCGACCGGTCGCGCCTGCGTCGTCGAATGCACCTTGCCCCAGGCGTCGGTCCACGGGATCGGCAGCTCGAACGCCTGCTTCAACGCGGTGTCGCCCATCTCGACCGCGAGCTTGCGAATGCGGTCGGCAGCGATGCCCGTGATCGCCGACGCCCACTCCGGCGTGCAGGTCGCGACGCGGTCGCGCAGCAGCTGGAAGGACGGCGCGACCTTCGTTCCGTCGTCGAGTGTGTAGTGCCCTTCGAGCGCCGGATCGCAGCCCTCGGCGATTCCTTCGGGATAGGCGTTGAGCACCTTGCCGCTGGCCTTGTCGAACACCAGCTTGTTGTGCGGATGCCGGCCATCGCCCGGCGGGCCCTTCTCGGGGTTCGGGTCGAACGCGAACAGGCCGTGCCGCGCGCAGTCGTCGAGCACGACGAGCTGCGGCGCGTTCGTGAAGCGCTTGAGGAACGCGTGGTCGATCAGGTCGGTCGCGATCAGCTCGTGCAGCAGCGCCATGAAGAGCGCGCCGTCGGTGCCCGGCTTGATCGGGATCCACTCGTCGGCGATCGCCGAATAGCCGGTGCGCACCGGGTTGATCGAGATGAAGCGGCCGCCCAACCGCTTGAACTTGCTCAACGCGATCTTCAGCGGGTTGCTGTGGTGATCCTCGGCGGTGCCGATCATCACGAAGAGCTTGGCGCGGTCCAGGTCCGGCCCGCCGAATTCCCAGAAGCTGCCGCCGATCGTGTAGATCATGCCGGCCGCCATGTTGACCGAGCAGAAGCCGCCATGGGCCGCGTAGTTGGGCGTGC
>JAURVW010000865.1 GCA_030655275.1 Solirubrobacteraceae bacterium | reverse complement strand
ACGGCGACGGCGACCGCGTGGATCGCCGACCTGCACGTCGCCCGGCAGGGCGAGGCCAAGCCCAAGCGGGCCGCGACGGTCGCGACCGCCGCCAACATCGGCGGACTCGGGCTCGGGCCGCTCGTCGGCGGAATCCTGGCCCAGTGGGTCGATGCGCCACTCACCACCCCGTATGTCGTCGCGCTCGTGGCGATGGCCATCGGGTTCGTCGCCGTGGCGGTCACGCCGGAGACGACCGCGGCCATCGATCCGAAGCCGGCCTACCGACCCCAGCGGGTCGCCGTGCCGGCCGAGGCCCGCGGCATCTTCTTCTTCGCGGCGCTCGGTACCGCGATCGCATTCGCCGCACTCGGACTCTTCAGCTCCCTCGCACCGAGCTTCATCGCCGGCGAGCTCCACCACACCTCGCGGGCGCTCGCGGGCGCCGCGGCGTTCATCGTCTTCACGTCGGCCGCACTCACCCAGACGCTCGCGGCGTCGTGGGCCCCGCGCCGGCAGCTGCAGCGCGGCACCGCCGCGATGGTCGTCGGGCCCCTGCTGCTCGTGGTGTCGGTCTGGCTGCCGTCGCCGAGCCTGGCCTTGTTCCTGGTCGGCGGCGCCGTCTCGGGCATGGCGACCGGCCTGCTCTTCAAGGGCGCGCTCGGCACCGTCGCCGCCGTCGCCCCGGCCGATCGCCGCGCCGAGGCCCTCTCCGGCATCTTCCTCGCCGGCTACCTCGGCCTCACCGTGCCGGTCGTCGGGCTCGGCATCCTCACCCAGGTCGTCGCCGCCGACGTGAGCCTGACGCTCTTCGCCGCCCTGCTCACCATCGGCGCCCTCGTCGCGGCCCGGCCGGTCCTGCGACCGGCCCCGAAGGCGCGGGAGCTGGCGACGGCCTGAGCTGGCTGCGTCGCTGGCGGGCCTCGCGGCGCAGCGCGGCCCTTGGGAGTCCAGCCGGTGGCAACGAGGCACGCGGGCGGTAGCGTCTCGGGGCATGGCGTCGACTCCCCCGTCCCCCGCGTCGCCTCGGTCCACCGGCTCGGTCGCACCCGGCGAGCAGCGTCTGCTCGGAGCGGCCCGCGCCGGCGACGAAGGCGCGTTCACGCAGCTCGTCGAGCGACACCGCCGGGAACTCCACGTGCACTGCTACCGGATGCTCGGCTCCGTTCAGGACGCCGAGGACGCCCTCCAGGATGCGTTCCTGCGTGCCTGGCGCGGCCTGGCGACGTTCGAGGCGCGCAGCAGCGTGCGGGCCTGGCTGTACCGGATCGCCACGAATGCGTCGCTCGACCTGATCGCCAGGCGCCCGCGCCGGATGACGCCGCTGGAGTACGGGCCCGAGAGCGACGCGTCGCAGGGCCCCGGGGCGCCGCTGACCGAGTCGGTTTGGCTCGAACCGCTCCCGGACCAACCGATGCTCGCCGACGACGAAGCCCGCGTGTCGCCGACGGCCCGGTTCGAACGACGCGAGAGCGTCGAGCTCGCGTTCATCGCGGCCCTGCAGCACCTGCCGGCCCGTCAGCGCGCCGCGCTGATCCTGCACGAGGTGCTCGGCTACTCCGCGAAGGAGGTTGCGGCTTCGCTCGAGACCACGGTCGCCGCCACCAACAGCGCCCTGCAGCGGGCCCGCAAGACGCTCGACGAGCGCCACCCGCAGGCATCCCAGCAGGCGACCCTGCGCGCGCTCGGCGACGACGGGCTGCGCCGGATCGTCGAGAGCTACGCCGACGCGTGGGAGCGCGGCGACGTCGAGGGCATCGCGGCGATGCTCACCGACGACGCCGTCATCACCATGCCGCCGATGGCCACGTGGTTCCGTGGAGCGGGCTTCATCACGTTCCTGCGCGACTGGGCGTTCAACGGCCGCGTGTACGACGCCCTTGGCCGCCGCCAGGTGCGCGTGGTCCCGACCATCGCCAACGGCCAGCCGGCCTTCGGCACCTACTCCCTCGACCCCGACCTCGGCATCCTCAAGCCGACCGTCCTGCAGGTGCTCACGCTGCGCGGGGACCGCATCAGCGAGGTGACGGGCTTCGTGTCGCCGGAGATCTTCGGGTCGTTCGGCCTGCCGAGCGAGCTGCCCGCGCCGAGCTGACGGCGGTCAGGCGTTCGTCCCGGCTAGAGCGCCGGCAGACGCTCACTCCAGGGCCGGACCTCTTCGAGCTGACCCGCCAGGCGCAGGAGCCGACCCTCTTCGCCGAGCGGCGCCACGAACTGCATGCCAACCGGGAGCCCGGCCGCGGTCTGGTGCAGCGGCACGCTCATCGCGGGCCGGCCGGTGAGGTTGGCGAGCTGCGTGAACGGACACCACCGCAGGTTGTTCTCGATGATCGTCCGCATGATCGGGGTGCGGCGCAGCTGGCCGGCGATCCGCAGCTTCAGGAGCACGTCGGCGCCGCGCTCGAGTGCGCGGGGCTGATCGAAGCTGCCGACCTTGGGCTGCAGCGTCGACAGCGTCGGCGTGAGCAGCAGGTCGTACCGGTCGTGGAACTCGGCCAGCCGCTGCACGTAGGCATGGCGACGCTCCAAGGCTCCGGCGTAGTCCATCACGCGGGTCGCGCGGCCCAGCGCCGCGGTGATCAGGGTGTCCTGCTCGAACCCCTCGTCACCGCACCCGGTGATCTCCTTCACGGCGTCGACTCCCTGCGCCGAGCCGACGAACCAGATCAGGAGGAAGTCGGCGGCCAGCTGCACGTCGTCGT
>JAURVW010000862.1 GCA_030655275.1 Solirubrobacteraceae bacterium | reverse complement strand
ACGGCCTTCAGCGTCGACGCACCCTCGAACTCCGCGAAGATCGAGTCGTACGCGCGGTTGAGGTTGTGCGTGAGCACGGAGAGACGACCACGATGGGCCATGCCGACGACGACCTCTTCGGCGCCGTCGTGCGAGCTGAGCCATACGAGCTCGTCGATGATCGGGATCGTCATGTCGAGACCCTCGACCGAGAACTGCTTCTGGCCCAGGTAGGCCTTATGCATGAAGCGCTCGAACGCGTCGACGGCGACGAGGCGGTCCAGGAGGCGGACCTTCTCCTCCTTCGAGAGCGGGGTGCGGTGCACGCCACCCTCGATCTGCTCACGCAGCCAGACGCGCTGGCGGTGCGAGGAGATGTGCTCGACCTCGTAGGCGATGGTGCCGCAGTACACGTCGCGCAGCTTCGGCAGCGACTCGGCGAGCGACTCGCCCTCCACGTGCACGCGCAGGACGCGTGACGGGATCCGGCTCATCATCTCCGGGTTGAGGTTGACGGCGTCCGGGGAGAGCGACGGGTCGCCCTTGGGCTCGGCGCCGAGCGGGTCGAGGCGGGCCGCGAGGTGGCCGTGGGTGCGGTGCGCCTTGATGAGCGCGGTGCCGGCCTGGACCGCCTGGAGCAGCTCGAGGTCGATGCCGCCGCCCGTGCCGCCACCGGCGGTGAACGTCTGCGGGGCGCCGGTCGGCAGGTTGAGTGCCGGCGGCTCGATCGTCGGACCGGCCTGCACGCCGAGATCGGCGAAGAGCTTGTCGTAGAACTCGTGCTCGCCCTGGAGGAACTCCTCGACGACCTTGAGGAACCGACCGGACTCCGCGCCCTGGATGATGCGGTGGTCGTAGGTCGAGGTCATCGTCATGACCTTCTCGACGCCGAGCTGCTTGCCGACGTTTGCGAGGCCGACGGGGTAGTCGATCGACCCCGTGGCGATGATCGTGCCCTGGCCCGCCATGAGGCGCGGGACGGAGGCGATCGTGCCGAGGCCGCCCGGGTTCGTGAGGGAGACGTTGCCGCCCTGCAGGTCGTCCGCGGAGAGCTTGTTCTCGCGGGCCTTCGTGATGAGGTCCGCGAACGCGTCGAGGAACTCCTGGAAGGACATGCGTCCGGCGTCGCGGATGACCGGCACCATGAGGGTGCGGGAGCCGTCGCGCTTCTCGACGTCGACGGCGATGCCGAGGTTGACCTGGCCGTCGTCGTGGCGGACCGACTTGCCGTCGACCACCTCGTAGCGGTAGGCCATGACGGGCATGACCTCGGTCGCGGCGCGGGCGATCGCGTACGCGATCAGGTGCGTGTACGACGCCTTCTTGCCGACGGCCTTGAGCTGCTCGCGGCGGCCCGCCATCTGCGTGACGGTGATCGTGCGGAACGACGTCGCGGTCGGGACCGTGAGCGACTCGTCCATGTAGCGGGCGAGGGCGTTGGCCCCGCCGCGCAGGACGGTCGACTCGACCGAGGCCGCGCCGCCGTTGGAACCGCCGTTGGATCCGCCACCGGAGGGAGCGTTCTCGAGGTCGGCGACGGTGATCCGGCCGGCCGTGCCGCTGCCGGTGATGCCACCGACGTTGATGCCCTCGGCCTCGGCCTTGCGGCGCGCGATCGGGGAGATGCGGGTGTCGTCGGCGATGCCGCTGCCGTTGGAACCGCCGTTGGAGCCGTTGGTGGCGTTGCTGCCGTTGGTGGCTGCCGCGGCGCCATTGGAGGCGCCGTTCGAGGCGGGGGCGTCGGACTTCGCGGCGTCGGGGCTCTTGCCCGCGCCGGCCTGCACCTTGCCCAGGAGCTGGCCCGGGACGATCGTGTCGCCGGCCTCGACGGAGCGCTCGATGAGGACGCCCGCGGCGGGCGCGGGGATCTCCATGTCGACCTTGTCGGTGGAGACCTCGAGAAGCGGGTCGCCGTCGGCGACGGTCGCGCCCTCCTCGGCGATCCAGTCCAGGACGGTCGCCTCGGTGACGGACTCACCGCCGCTCGGGGCGATGATCTCGTGGATCTCGCCGCCGGCGTCGGTGGTGTCGGACTTCTCGCCCTCGTGCGGGATGGCCGGGTCGGTGCCCTCGCCGGTCGTCGCGGTCTGGGGAGCGGAGCCTTCGGAGTCGCCGCTGTCCTCGCCGCCGCTGGCGCCTTCGCTGGTCGGAACGGAGCCGTCGGAGACCTCGATGCGTGCCAGCACCTGGCCGACCTGCACGTCCTCGCCTGCCTGCGCGAGGATCTCGACGAGGGTGCCCGAGGCAGGAGAGGGCATCTCCGCATCGACCTTGTCGGTGGAGATCTCGACCAGGATGTCGTCGGCCGCGATGGTCCCGCCCTCCTGGACGTGCCACTCGAGGATCGTGCCCTCGGTGACGGAATCGCCCATTTGCGGCATCACGACGTCGATCGTCGTTTGGGTGGCCATCACGTGCTCCTGAAGGTCGCGCCGCCGTTGCGGCGCAGTCGCATGAATTCGTAGGTCCCGATGAACGGGCCCACCCCGCCGAGGATCGCTACCGCGATCGCCGTACGGAGTGGCAGCAGTCGGCGTGCGGCGAAGGTGACGCACAGCAACGACATGAAGATCCAGAGAAGACCGTGCCCGTACCCGAGCAGCGGGGTGAGGGTCTCCTCGCGGGCGGGCGTGA
>JAURVW010000859.1 GCA_030655275.1 Solirubrobacteraceae bacterium | reverse complement strand
CCGGCGAGCGCGGCGACGAGGACCAAGCGCGATGCGCGCGCTCGCCGTCGAGAAGCTGGGTTCCGTGAACCCGAGGGAGGATCGACCAGACGCGCTTCGACGAGGACCATGCACGGACCGTCCCACCCGACGGCCGTCCTGACCATCGGGACCTACCCGGGTCTGGCCCCGACCGCCGACGTGCCAGCCCAGGGGACGCCTCGGCGTCGGAACCGGGATCGGAGGAGGGGCATCTCGATACGCTACGCAGACGATGCAGCGAATCGACGACCTCCTGCGCAACGGCACGACGCTGTCGTTCGAGTACTCACCGCCGCGGACCCCGGAGGCCCTCGAGGCGTTTCGCGCAGCCTTCGCCGATCTCGCCGGGCTGGCGCCGAACTTCAGCTCGATGACGTACGGCGCGCTCGGCAGCACGCGCACGGTGACCGAGGAGCTCGTGAACGGCCTCAACGCCGACTACGACTTTCCGACGATGCCGCACCTCACGTGCGTCGGCCACACCCGCGAGGAACTCGTCGGCCTCATCACGAGCTACCGCGACGCGGGCGTGCAGAACATCCTCGCCCTCGCAGGCGACCCGCCGGTCGACGGCAACACGGTCGGCGACTACGTCTACGCCGCCGAGCTCATCGCCCTGATCCGCGAGATCGGCGAGTTCTCCATCGGCGTGGCCGCGTTCCCCGAGGTGCATCCGCGCTCGACGTCGCGGGCCGAGGATCGCCAGCGCCTCGCCGCCAAACTCGACCTGGCCGACTTCGGCATGACCCAGTTCTTCTGGGACGTCCGCCACTACATCGACCTCGTCGAGGAGCTGCGCGCGCTCGGGAACACGACGCCACTGGTGCCCGGCGTGATGCCGATGGTGAGCGTTCCCGGCGTCCGCCGCATGTCGGCCATGAACGGCACGGCGATCCCGGACGCGCTCGAGGCGCGGATGGCTGCCGTCGACGGTGATCCGGAGGCGACCCGCGCCCTCGGCATCGAGGTCGCCGTCGAGCTCAGCACGGAGCTGCTCGACTACGGCGTTCCCGGCCTCCACCTCTACTCGATGAACAGCGCCGCCTCGGTCCGTGAAGTGACCGATCGCCTCGGTCTCCGCGCCCCGGCCTGACAGACGCCTCCGGGCGACCGCAGCGCACCGGCGGTACGCCGGGTAGCAGGAGTACGGCGCGCTTCAGACCGCGAAGCGCTGGCTGCCGATCGTCGACAGCAGCGCGAGTGCCTGGGCATCCGGCGTGCCAGCCGGTGCGGTGTAGACCATCAGCTTGAGCGAGGAGTCGACGACGCTGAGCACGTCGCAGTCGACGGTGAAGCGGCCGACCTCGGGGTGGACGATCACCTTGCTGCGCGCGGCCCTGCCTCCGACGTCGGCGCGCGCCCAGCGTTCGGAGAAGTCCGGGCTCCCCGCGCGGAGTTCGTCGACGAGCGCACGCACGTCATCGGCCTGCGACGACGTGACGAGCAGCCGACGGAGGTCCGCGACGATGCGCGCGCGGAAGTCGTCGTGGTGGTCGTCCTCGTCGGCCACGCGCATCGTGCCGCCGAGGAACATCGTGCGCGCGTAGTTGGTGCCGATCAGGTCGTCGCCGAGCACGGCGATCGCGAGTGGGTTGGCGTGCACCACGTTGAAGCGGTCGTCGGACACGTGCACCGGGGTGTCGCTGAGCCGGTCGAGGATGCGCAGGATGCTCGGCGTGAGGTGGGGCGGAAGGTGCGACGCACCGGGTGCATGGCCCGCGAGCACCATGATGTGGTCTCGCTCCGCGTCGCTCAGGCGCAGCGTTCGCGCCAAGGGACCGAGCACCGCGGCCGACGGGTGCGCCGCGCGGCCCTGCTCGAGGCGCGCCAGGTATTCGACGGAGAGCCCTGCGAGCTCGGCGACCTCCTGCCGACGCAGCCCCTTCGCGCGCCGGCGCCCGCCCACGCTGAGGCCCGCCTCCTCCGGGGAGAGCCGGTCGCGCCAGGCGCGCAGGCAGGTGCCGAGATCGTCGTCCATCACCAGCAGTCTGCCACCGGTGCGTTCGCGCAAGGTCGCCCTGCGAGTACCCGTCTTCGTGGGTCTCTTGTCGGCGAGTGGCCGGCGCGGGACCTTGGATGCATGTCAACGATTCTCATCACCGGAGCCAACAAGGGCCTGGGCCGCGAAGCGGCCCGTCGCCTGATCGATCTCGGGCACGACGTCTGGATCGGAGCGCGCGACGAGGCCGCCGGCCAGACCACCGCGGACGCGCTCGGAGGCCGCTTCGTCGAACTCGACGTGACCGACGACGCGTCCGTCGCGGCGGCGCGTGAGGTGGTCGGGGCCGCGGGCGGGCTCGACGTGCTCGTCAACAACGCGGGTATCAGCGGCGAGAACCGGTCGGTCCTGGAGACCGTGCCGAGCGAGATGACGGCCATCTTCGACACCAACGTGATCGGGCCGGCGCGCGTGACGCTCGCGTTCCGCGACCTGCTCGATGCATCGGACACGCCGGTGGTCGTCAACGTCTCGAGCAGCCTCGCGTCGCTCGGTCTGGCGACCGCCTCGGATGGAGGCAACTACGACGGCCTCGACTACCCGGCGTCGAAGTCGGCCGTGAACATGCTCACCGTGAAGTTCGCGGACGCCCTGCCCCGCTACCGCGTCAACGCGGTCTGCCCGGGCTACACCGCCACCGACCTCAACGGGTTCGCCGGGGTGCGGACCGTCGAGCAGGGCGCCGAGGTGATCGTCCGGGCCGCCACGCTCGGCAGCGACGGCCCCACCGGCACGTACTTCGACGAGGCGGGGCCGATCGTCTGGTGACGAAGGGCGGGCGCCGCCCGAGGCGAGGACGGGCGACGTGTACGGCTAGGTTGAGCCGGAACGACGACGGGAGTACGCGTGATCGAACGCATCGACGACATGCCGGCGGGAACCATCGGCCTGCGTGCCAGCGGCACCTTGACCAAGAACGACTACCTCCGGGTCCTCGAGCCATCGATCCAGGAGGGCGTCGACTCCGGAGAGCTGCGGCTGCTGTTCGAGCTGGGAGCCTTCGACGGCCTCGCCGAGGGCGCCTGGGCCGAGGACGCCAAGACGGGCCTGAAGGCCTACCTCAAGGATCGCCGCGCCTGGCACCGCTTCGCTCTCGTCACCGATGTCGAGTGGGTGGCGAAGGCGACGAAGGGATTCGCGTGGGTGATCCCGGGCGAGTCGAAGGTCTTCGCTCCAGAGGAAGCCGATGCTGCGCGGGCCTGGGTCGCGGGCTGAGTTCGCGGCGTCGATCGCGCTCGCCGCCGGCCTCGCCGGCTGCGGCGGGTCGTCCGGCGGTGACGAGACGTCGCAGGCTCCGGCGACCAGCCGACCTGCGGCGACCGCGTCGCCGACGCCCGCATCCGCGGGAGCCGTGTCGGACGCCTCGACGTGGCTGCGCCCGAAGGCCGCGTTCGGCAGGCTCGAGCGCCAGTACGACGCTCGGCTCGGCGTCTTCGCCGTCGACACCGGGTCGGGTCGCGCGCTCGCGCACCGCGCCGGCGAGCGGTTCGCCTACAACTCGACGGTCAAGGCGCTCATGGCGGCCGTGCTGCTGCAGGATCGGACGGACGCGCAGCTCAGTCGGGTGGTGCAGTACTCCGCCGACGATCTGGCCGCCAATTCGCCGGTCACCGAGCGGAACGTGGACAGCGGCATGACGCTCCGCGCGCTGGCCTCGGCGGCCGTCCGGTACAGCGACAACGCCGCTGCGAACCTGATCTTCGACGACCTCGGCGGCCCCGCCGCGTTCCAGCGGAGGCTGCGGGCCGCCGGTGACCGGGTCACGAACTCGGATCGGATCGAGCCAGACCTCAGTGAGGCCACGCCGGGCGACGAGCGCGACACGACGACCCCGCGACAACTCGCGACGACGCTGCGCACGTTCGCGCTCGGCGATGCCCTGCCGCCCGGACGCCGCGACCAGCTCGTCGGCTGGCTGCGACGCAACACCACCGGCGACGCGCTCATCCGTGCGGGCGCCCCGACCGGTTGGACGGTCGGAGACAAGACCGGGAGTGGGGGCTACGGCAGCCGCAACGACGTCGCCATCCTCTGGCCACCGAACGGCGCACCGATCGTGCTCGCGATCCTGTCGACCCGTGACACCACCGGCGCCGAACATGACGACGCCCTGATCGCCGACGCGGCCCGCCTGGCGATCCGCACGCTTCGCGTGTCATAGCCGGGCGGAATCACGAGGACAGCGGCGCGCGAGTCAGCCCTCGAGCACTTCGCGCAGCCTGGCGGCGAAGGCTTCGGGCTGGCCCGCCCAGCCGAACTCGCCGCCCATGAAGCCGCCGTGGTGGCTCGGAAAGATCGTCGGCTCCTGGCCGAGCACCTCGGCGGTGTGCACGGCGGTGCGACCGGTGTACGTGCCGGCCGACTCCTCGCCGGCCGCGATCACGATCCGCGTGGGCGCGGCCGCGAGCGCCGCGACGTCCGGCTGATACTCCGTGATGGCGACGGCCGCGTCCGACAGCAGTGGGTCGTCACGCCTGCCGTCGTCGTCGGCCGGCATTCCGAACGCGGCCGGGTCGGGGGCGGGCTGGGAGAAATAGGCGTCCGTGTACTCGCCCTGCCAATTCGTCAGCGCGACGAACGCGGCCATCCCGTGGCCGGATCCCTTCGCCGTGTAGATGTCCTTCACGGCTTGGAGGGCGCGGCGGGCCTCGTCGGCGTCCGGCAGGACGTCCATCAGCGGCGGCTCGTGGGCGACGAGTACGGCCACGTCGTCGGGGTGGGTCGCCACGAGCGCGAGCGCCGTGATCGCGCCGCCGCTGCTGGCGAACAGGTCGACCGGCCCGCCGCCGATCTCTCCGATCAGGGCGTGG
>JAURVW010000853.1 GCA_030655275.1 Solirubrobacteraceae bacterium | reverse complement strand
AGACAAAAGAGCGTGAGTCCCAGCCAGACGGCTTCTAAGGCAACGAGACAAGCTAGGATTGCGTCCTGCGCAAAGCCATTAGCAAAATGCTCTTCCGGCTCCGGCAAATGCCCGTTGTCGAAATGCTGCATCTCAAAATCCGCCGCGGTCAGAAAAGCCGACCGTAGGCAGTTAATTTTGCATTCACCATGCGGGAAACTACCTAAGGTAGCCGCCGTCAACACGCTGCTACCCAGCGCGCCGTGGAGAAGACGGCTTGACCCGACGGGCGAAACTCGCGCAGTAGGTACGCTGTCGCCAGCGCTCTGACGGTCCGGTTCGGGCCGCCCGCTGGCCATCCTGTAAAACTTGATCCGCTCGCGGTGCCATCCGGCCCGAGCGCTGCGCTTCGTCCGGCATCATCTCGGACGGTCTGGAGAGCCATGCCCAGCATCGCGTTCCCGACCTCGTCCCGTCCTGGCTTGTCGGCCGAGGAGGGCTCGGGCCGGCTCATCAATGCCTTCGTCGAGCAGCTCGGCGATGGCAGTCGCGGCCCGGTCTCGATCCGCCGAGTTCCGGGGCTCGCTCGCTTCGCCGATACCGGCCTGCGCGGCCCGCGCGGCATGCGGACCCTCGGCGACACGCTCCTCGCGGCCTACCGGGACAAGCTGGTCCAGATCCGCGCCGACGGTTCGGTCATGCCCCTCGGTGACCTGCCGGGCACGCGGCGTATCACCATCGCCCGCAACAACCGGGCGCCGGTCTCGCAGACCGTGTGCGTGACGGAATACGGCACGTACACCCTCACCTCGAACGGCATCCCGACGCCGCTCGCGATCCCCGGAGAGTTTCCGGCGCCGAATAGCGTCGAGTTCCTCCTCGGCTGGTTCTTCTTCACCGGCGGCGATGGACGCTGCTACGCGTCGGGCCTCAACGACACGACGTTCAACACCCTCGACTACACGACCGAACAGGCCCGCCCGGGCGGGCTGATGCGCGCGATCGCGTTCCGGTCGGAGCTGTTCCTCTTCGGTCCACAGGAAATCGGCGTCTACGGCGGTCCCGCCAACGCCAACGGCTTCCCGCTCTCTCGCGTCACCGGCATCCCACGCGGCCTGATCGGGCCGTGGGCGGTCGCTGGACACGAGGAAGGTTGGTCGAACGAACTGATCTGGGCCGGTGATGACGGCGTCGTCTATCAGCTCTCCGGGTACGCCCCGAAGCGGATCAGCAATCACGACGTCGAGCGCGATCTCGCCGCCGCGGCGAAGGTCGATGCCTCCGCGATCGAGGCCTCGGTGCATCTCGTCGCCGGTCATGCGTTCTGGGCG
>JAURVW010000848.1 GCA_030655275.1 Solirubrobacteraceae bacterium | reverse complement strand
TCACATCAGGTCCTCGATGTCCTCGGACAGGTTGTCGGCCTCGGGGCCGACGACGACCTGTACGACGGTGCCCGTGCTCATGACGCCGTGGGCGCCGGCGGCCTTGAGAGCCTTCTCGTCGACCAGGCTCGCGTCGTGGACCTCGGTGCGCAGACGGGTGATGCACGGCTCGATCTCGACGATGTTGTCGGCCCCTCCGAGTCCGGCGAGGATCTGCTCGGCCTTGGTGCTCATGGTGGTCTCCTGCCTTGACAGTGCGGCTGCGGCGTGATCAGAATCACTGGTACGTACCAGACCGTACCAGTGGAGGACCAGTGCAGTCGAGAGTCATCACGGACGGCCCGTCGCCCAAGCACGTGCAGCTGCGCGAGGTCCTGGCCGAGATGGCCGCGCACGAGCTGGGGCCCGACGCGGCGATCCCCTCCGAGCGCGACCTGATGACCCGCTACGACGTCTCGCGCTCCACCGTGCGCAAGGCGATCGACAGCCTGGTGGTCGACGGGTTGCTGCACCGCACGCACGGCAAGGGCACCTTCGTCAGTCGCCCGCGACTCGAGAGCCGGCTGCACCTGGCCTCGTTCAGCCAGGACATGCGCCGGCGCGGGATGACGCCCTCCACCCAGCTGCTCGGGGTCAGGGCCGACGTACCCCCCTCCGACGTCGCCAAGTCGCTCGGCCTGGCAGCCGACGCCCCGGCCTGGCGCATCGACCGCGTCCGGCTCGCCGACGGGCGGCCGATCGCCCTGGAGAACGGTTGGTACCCCTCCGAGCCGCTGCCCGGCCTGGACCGCCACGACCTCGGTGGCTCGCTCTACGAGATCTTCGCCGACACCTACGGCCTCGGCATCGACTCCGCCGAGCAGACGCTGTGGGGCGAGGTCGCCGACGCGTCCACCGCGCGCCGCCTCGACGCCCCGATCGGTACGGCGCTCCTGGTGTTCCGACGTGTCTCGGCGGCCGACGGCCTGCCGATGGAGCACGTCGTCAGCCGCTACCGCGGCGACCGCTACCAGATCCACATGTCTCTCGGCCGCGACCAGCTCGGGTCGGACCGCACCGCCACCGAAGGGAAGACATCATGACCACCACAGCCACGCCCGCCGCGGGGGTGCAGAAGAAGGGGTCGAGGCTCAACCTCGCGCCACTGCAGAAGTTCGGCCGCAGCCTGATGCTGCCGATCGCGGCGCTGCCCGTCGCGGCCCTGCTGCTGCGCCTGGGCCAGCCCGACCTGCTCGGCGCCGACGGCCTCGGGTGGGTCAAGGTCGCCGCGGTCATCGGTGCCGCCGGCGACGCGGTCTTCGCCAACCTGCCGCTGCTCTTCGCGCTCGGTGTCGCGATCGGCATGGCCAAGAAGTCCGACGGCTCGACCGCGCTGGCCGCCGTCGTGGGCTACCTCGTCTTCAAGGGTGTCGGCGACGCGATGTCGCCGATCATCGGCCTGCCCGCGCCCGACGACGTGCAACAGCTCGTCGACTACGGCGTCCTGGGTGGCATCGTGTCGGGCCTGACGGCGGCGGTCCTGTGGCAGAAGTACCACCGGATCAAGCTGCCTCCCTACCTCGCCTTCTTCGGCGGGCGCCGGTTCGTGCCGATCGTCACCGCGTTCGCGATGATCGTCATCTCGGTGCTGATGAGCCTGGTCTACCAATACTTCAACGACGGCCTGACCTCCGTCGGCGAGT
>JAURVW010000846.1 GCA_030655275.1 Solirubrobacteraceae bacterium | reverse complement strand
GCACGCCGCACCTCGGCAACTACGTCGGCGCGATTCGCCCGGCCATCCGCGCGAGCAACGAGCCGGGTGTCGACAGCTTCTTCTTCCTCGCCGATTACCACGCGCTGATCAAGTGCGACGAGCCGGCGCGCATCGAACGCTCGCGCCTCGAGATTGCCGCGACCTGGATCGCCGCCGGCCTCGACACCGAACGCGCCACCTTCTACCGGCAGAGCGACATCGTCGAGATTCCCGAGCTGACGTGGCTGCTGACCTGCGTCGCCTCGAAGGGCCTGATGAACCGCGCGCATGCCTACAAGGCGGCGGCCGATGCGAACGTCGCGGACGGTGAGGATGTCGACGCCGGCATCACGATGGGCCTCTTCAGCTACCCGATCCTGATGGCCGCGGACATCCTGATGTTCAACGCGCACCGCGTGCCGGTCGGCCGCGATCAGGTCCAGCACATCGAGATGGCGCGCGACCTGGCGCAACGCTTCAACCACCTCTTCGGCAACGGCCGCGAGCTGTTCGTGCTGCCCGAGGCCAACATCGACGAACGCGTCGCGATGCTGCCGGGCCTCGACGGTCGCAAGATGAGCAAGAGCTACGACAACACCGTGCCGCTGTTCGAAGGCGGCGCCAAGGGCCTGCGCGATGCGCTCGCACGCGTCGTCACCGACTCGAAGCTGCCGGGCGAGCCGAAGGACCCGGATGCCTCGCACCTGGTCTCGATCTACGAGGCGTTCGCGAGCGACGCGGAGCGCGCCGCGTTCCGCGCGGAACTCGTCACCGGCATGGGCTGGGGCGACGCGAAGGCGCATGTCGTCGAACGCATCGAGCGCGACATGGGGCCGCTGCGTGCGCGCTACGCCGAGCTGATCGCCCACCCCGAGCGCATCGAGGAGACGCTCTCCGAAGGCGCACGCAAGGCGCGCGCGGTCGCCGCGCCGTTCCTCGCCGAATTGCGCGACGCGGTCGGACTGCGGCGCATGGTGGCGGTGGCCGCGCCGGTCGCGCCGACCGCCGCGAAGGCGAAGGGCGCCGCGCTGCCGAGCTTCAAACAGTACCGCGAAGCCGACGGCAAGTTCTACTTCAAGCTCGCCGCTGCGGACGGCCGCGTGTTGCTGCAGAGCGATGCGTTCGACACGGGCCGCGAGGCGGGTCAGTGCGTGGCGAAGCTGAAGGCGGATGGCGTTGCCGCCGTGCCGAACCTGCCGGTCGCGCACGGCGAGGGCGTGATCGAGCAGGATGTCGCCGACGCGCTCGCGGCGCTGGCGGCGCAATAGTTCTCAGTAAGTCAGCCCGATCGCGGCCCGCACATCGCGCATCGTCGCCCGCGCCACGCCGCGTGCCTGTTCGGTGCCGACCTCGACGATCCACTGCACCTGCTTCGGGTTGCTGAGATAGGCCTCGGCGCGCTCGCGCCACGGTTGCTGCTCGGCAAGGATCGCGTCGATCACCGGCTGCTTGCAGTCGAGGCAGCCGATCGCCGCGGTCGTGCAGCCGTGCTGCACCCAGGCCTGCGTGTCGGCATCGGAATAGACCTGGTGGAACTGCCAGACCGGGCAGCGGTTCGGATCGCCCTTGTCGCTGCGGTGCACGCGCGCCGGGTCGGTCTGCATGCGGCGCACCTTGCGCTCGACTTCGGACGGCTCCTCGCGCATCGCGATCGCGTTGCCGTAGCTCTTGCTCATCTTCTGGCCGTCGAGACCGGGCAGCTTCGAGGTTTCGGTGAGCAGCGTCT
>JAURVW010000845.1 GCA_030655275.1 Solirubrobacteraceae bacterium | reverse complement strand
GCCACTCGCGCCGTTGATCGCCCCGGTCGCAGCGGCGAGCGACGGCGCGGCGACAGGCGCGGTTCCGGTCGCAGCGGCGAGCGACGGCGCGGCGACGGGCGCCGTCGACTCAGCGGCCTGCGCCGCCGAAGCCGCCGGCCACAGGGCGAGGGCCGCCAGACCGGCAGCCCGCAGGCACCGGTCTCGCGTGAGCAGCGGGACGCGCATCACGCGAGACGGTAGAGAACGCCCGAGCCGCCGGCGCCGGTGCGCGCGGCTCGGGACGTGATGAGCGCGGACGCGCTCGGAGACAGGGTGAGCGGTCTACCGCTCGGCAACGCCGCGGGCGGGGATCGGGTTGCTCCCGGCCTCGCGCCAGCGCTCACGGGAGTTCTCGATCTCGACGAGCGCCTTCTCACGGCCGTCCCAGCCGTCGATCGTGACGACCTTGCCCTCGGGCTGCTTGTAGATCTCGAAGAAGTGCGAGATCTCCGTCTTGAGCTGGTTCGAGAGGTCGTCGAGCTCGTTGACGTCGGTCCAGTTCGGATCGGTCGTCGGGATACAGACGATCTTGTCGTCCTGGCCCTTGTCGTCGGTCATCTTGAAGATGCCAATGGCCTTCACCGGGATGAGGCAGCCGGGGAACGTGGGCTCCGTGACGATCACGAGGGCGTCGAGGGGATCACCGTCAGCGCCGAGCGTGTCCGGGATGAAACCGTAGTCGGACGGGTAGACGACGGAGGAGAAGAGGAAGCGATCGAGCACGATCGCCCCGATCGTCTCGTCGTACTCGTACTTGTTGCGCGAGCCCTTGGGGATCTCGACGAACGCGTGAAGTTCGGAAGACATAAGGCAGCGAGTCTACGGTTTGTCACCCCGACGGCGGCGCTACGTCACAAGCGTCACGAGCCGCGGGCCCATCTGAACGGGCTTCACCGCCGCGCTCCGCGAGTCGACGAGGTGTCGAGCGTTCGTCGCGCAACGCGCCGGACCGGACTAGCCGACGAGCAGTTCGTCGTCCTCGCCGGCGCCGGGAGCCAGGAGTTCGTCGTCTCCGCCGGCACCGGAGGAGGTGGGATCCTCGTCGCCGCGTTCGACGGAACTGCCCGGCTCGACGACCTCCAGCCGCGGGTCCGAGACCATCTCGTCGCGCAGCATGGCGCCGATCGACTCCGTCGTCAGCTCGCTGGGTTCGGTCGCCTCCTCGAACTCCCGGACCAGCGCGACGAAGCGGTCGGGGTCGTCGACGTGCGGGAAGTGCCCGGCGCGCTGGATCACGGCGACCTCCATGTGCGGCACGAGCGCCTGTGCCTCGAACGCGTGGGAGACGGGGATGATGCTGTCGTCCTCGCCCCAGATCGTGAGGGCCGGGCAGTCGTCCATGAGGTAGAGCTTGTCGATCGCGGAGACGCGCTGGCCGCCGAGGTCGGTGCTCGCACGGACGGTGTTCAGGAAGGCCTTGCGCGCATCCGGATCGTGGAGCGAGGCGAAGCCCTCGAGCCCCTCCTCGACGTCGGTCGGCAGCTGGATGTGGGCAGCGTCGAGCATGCGGTGCACGGCGCGACCCGCGGCCTGGGCCGGGAGGCTCGTCGCCGCGCGGATGAAGATCGGCGCGCCGGGCAGGCTCGCGGCCCGCAGCGGCACGCCGAGATCGGGGCCGAGGCCGCCGGAGTCGACGAGGATCAGCCGACCGATCAGGTCGGGCGACATGTGCACGAGCTGGAGGGCGATGCCACCGCCGAGCGAGTGGCCGACGAGCGTGACCCGCTCGGTCTCGAGCGCAAGCAGCAGGTCGCGGACGACGGTCGCGTACCCGCCGATCGAGTAGTCGCCCATCGGCTTGGCGGAGCGCCCGTGGCCGATGAGGTCCGGGGCGATCACCTCGTGCGTGCGCGCGAACTCCTCGATGACGGGATCCCACGTCTGCGCGTTGGAGGCGATGCCGTGGAGCAGCACCATCGTGGGTGCGCCGCCCTCGGATCGCCCGCCGTGGCGATACGCCACGACGTTTCCGTGAAGGGTGATCTCGCAGTCGCGGATGGATGAAGGGTCGGTCATGTCAGCCATGTGGCTCACTCCGTCTCTGGGGGAACGTCGATGGGGAGACGCCCGGGCACGAAAGCTACGAAACGCGGGGGACGAAAGCGTGAACGGCCTCTGGAAGCCCCCGGGCGCCTGGCGGGCGCAACCGGTCACCGGTGCCCGTCAGTCGACCGCGGACCGGAGTCTGAGGCTGCGGCCGTCGTCGTCGATGAACCGCGCGCCGCCGATGGTCATGTCGAGACCGGTGGTGGGCTGCGCGCCTTCGACGACCGTGAACGAGCCACCCGCCGGGCCGCGGAACCGGGCGAGGCCAGGCTCGTCCGCCACGAGCGCATAGCCCGGCGTTCCTGCTCGGCCGCCATTCGCCACGGTCCCACCGGCGGGCGCCGCCTGCGCCGCCGTCATCTCGTAGAAGCGGCGCGTCATGGAGGCGTTCAGCACGCGGATCCAGACGTGGTCGATCAGCCCGCCGTTGCGGCGGTTGCCGTGGAGCACGGCCTCGACGCTGTTGCCGTCCGGGTCGAGAAGGAAGGCGCCGTAGTAGTCGACGGAGTACTCGGGCCGCGGCCCCGGCTCCCCGTCGCTCGCGTAGCCCGCCTCGACACCGGCCCGCCAGAATGCACCGATGTGCTCCACGCTCGAGGCCAGCAGTCCCACGTGCAGCCCGCGCGTGACGGGCTCCTGCTCGGACGCCTCGACGACCGCGAGCTCCGACGGGTCGACGGACTTGGGCAGTCCGAGCGTGGGCAGGAGCAGCTCGTAGAACCGCGCCGAGGCCCGGGCATCGGAGGCGCGGATCGCGACGCGGTCGAACATGCCCCCGATCCTCGCATGGCCGGCGCCGCCTGCGAAGATCGGTCGCCGATGAGCCGCCCCGCCTCCTCCGAACCACCGCCCCTCTCGCGCCGGGAGGCCTTCGACGAGATCGTCCAGTGGGGCGATCCGGTGTTGCGCAGCCAGACCTCGCGCGTGACCGAGTTCGACGACGCCCTCGCCGGGCAGGCCGCGGCGATGATCCGCATCATGGACGGCGCGATCGGCGCCGGACTTGCCGCACCGCAGATCGGCAGTCTGCGCCGGCTGCTCGTCTACCGCCCCGCGGCGGGCTCCCCCGCGCGAGCGCTCGTGAACGCCGAGGTCGTCGACGCCAGCGAAGAGACCGCGCGCGGCCTCGAGGGTTGCCTGTCGATCGGCTACGCGCAGATCGCCGTCGAGGTCGAGCGCCCGATCCGCGTGACGGTGAAGGCCCAGGAGCTCGACGGCACGCCGGTCGAGATCAAGGCGGAGGCGATGCACGCGCGCGTGCTCCAGCACGAGATCGACCACCTCGACGGCGTGCTCATGCTCCAGCGCACCGACCGCGACCAACGCCGCGACGCGATTCGCGCGCTGCACGCCGAGGAGCCGTACGCGCCACCGAGCGCGGACCCGGCCGACATCGTCGTCGAGTAGCCACGGGAGCGCCCGCCGGCTGATGGGCGGTGGCGGGCGGTCGCCGACCGAGGGGCCGTCGACCGAGACGCCCGCCGCGGCCGCCTACTTCGTCGAGAGGGAGGCGGCGTCGAAGCCGTGGGGCTCGTCCTGCGTGCCGCCGTCGAAGGCGCGCCCGTCGATCCAGACCGGGTGCTCGGGGGCCTTTCCCGCGAGCCAGTATGCGTCGATCGCCGCGTCGTCCCAGCCGCGCTCGCGGAGGATCTCCTCGTCGATCAGCTGCCGGCCAGTGAGCTCGGACGGCGGGCTCGTGACGATCTCCAGAAGGGCGTCGACGAGGATCTTCGGCGTGCGCCAGGTGGCCGGGTCGCCCATGCCCCAGTTGATCGTCGCCTGGCTCTCGATCGGCGTCGCGGGCCACAGCGTGTTGCCCGCGATGTTGTCGGCGGCGTGCTCGGCGGCGATCCCGATCGCGACGCGGCTCATGCCCATCTTCGTGGCGTTGTAGGCGACGAAGCCCGGGGTCGCGTTCGTCACGATCGGCATGGAGCAGTTCACGACGTGGCCCCAGCCGTTCTCGATCATGTGCGGGAGCGCGTAGAGGCTCGCGATGAACGAGGCGCGCACGTTGAGGTCCCACATGAGGTCGAAGCGCTTCACGGGGGTGTCGAGGATCGGCTTCCACCAGAGCGCGCCCGCGTTGTTGACCAGGATGTCGAGGCGACCGAACCGCTCGATCGTCTTCGCGACCATCGCCTCGATCTGGGCC
>JAURVW010000837.1 GCA_030655275.1 Solirubrobacteraceae bacterium | reverse complement strand
GGATGCCCGGCACCTTGTTCGCCGAGATCGCGACGCCGAGACCCGTTCCGCACACCAGGAGCGCACGATCCGCTTCGCCGCGGGCGACCAGTTCGGCCGCCGTGATCGCGATCGTGGGATAGGCGGTGTGACCAGCGCCGTCCACTCCCACGTCGATGACGTCGGAGACCCGATCGTCGGCGAGGAGATCTGCCTTCAGAATCTCCTTGTAGTCAAATCCGGCGTCGTCGCTGCCGACGACGATGCGAAAGCGGTCCGTCATTCCTGGGCTCCTCGGTAGGGGGTGACTAGATGGTGGAAGGCGTCGACCAGGGCGTCGGCGAAGCGCTTGTCGTTGATATGCGCGTCGATCAGAAGAGGTGGCGCAGTGAGCTGTCCGACGAGCGCGTCGACGAAGGCGGCATCGTCGTCGGGGTTCCAGAACGGCCCGTCTGCCTGCGCATAGCCGTCGAAACCTCCCATCGGGACGACGACGACCGTCGGGCCGCGCGACGCATTCACCCGGGCGGCGAGCACTCCGGCCATCCCGACCAGCTCCGACCGGCTGAGGCGCACCGCCGTGACCTGGTCGTTGTGCCGCACGATCGGCCGGGAACCGTCGACGAGTCCGGCCGGCACGGAGTCGAGCGGTCCGAAATTGAGCACCTCGATCGCCCCCGGCACGATCACCTGGGGGATCCCGGCGCGACCAGCCGTGCGGAGACGTTCGTCGCCGGCACGGAACAGACCCCCGAAGTGCTCGTCGGTCAGCTCCTTCACGGTGAGGTCGATGACGCCGGCGAAGACGCCCTGGTCGAGCAGCTGCTCGAGAGCCCGCCCGCCCGAGCCCACCGCGTGGAACGTGATCGCATCGAATCCCCCCTCGTCGAGACGGTCCACCACGCGGAGGGCGGCGGGGGTGGTGACGCCGAGCATCGTGACGGCCACCGCCGGCCGGTCCTGATCGGGCTCCGGTACGAGCTCCGATGGGCGACCGGTGAGCATGCCGGCCAGAGCGAAGGCCGCATTCGAGAGGATGGGCCGGGAGATGCGATTGAGCCCGGCGATGTCGGTGACGGAGTGCATCAGGCAGAGATCGCTGGCGCCGACATAGGCGGAGACGTCGCCCGAGGCCATCGTGGACACCAGCACCTTCGGCACCCCGAGCGGGAGCGAGCGCAGAACTGCGCTGATCAGCGCGCTCCCTCCGGAGCCGCCGAGTCCCAGAGCACCGTCGCACCGGCCGTCCCGGCGGAGGGAGTCGACGATCGCGCGAGCCCCGTCCCGCATCGTCTCCAGCGCGACCGCGCGGGTGTCACTGCCCTCCCGGGCGAACCGGAGTTCGTCGAGGTGCGCCCCGGCCGCGGCGGCGACCTCCGAGGCCGAGACGTCCGGCGCCACCGTCGGCTGCCCGAGCACGCCGACGTCGATCAGCACGACGTCGATCCCGCGGTCTCGGAGCCGGTCGCGCACGAATCCGTACTCGCGGCCCTTCGTGTCCAGCGTGCCGACGAGAACTGCGGTCGTCACGTCAGCGCTTCACGGTCAGGGCACGGAACTCGGCGACGGTGGCCTCGATCGCCCGCTCGACCGGCAGGCGCTCGATGCTCGACGCCCCGAGGAAGCCGTCGACGCCGACGCGGTCGTAGACGTACTGCACATTCGCGGGCACGTCGAACGGCCCACCGTGCGCGACCACCCAGACGTCGTTCCGCACGGCGCGCGCGGCGCTCGTGATCTCCGCGATCCTCGCGCAGGCGTCGTCGAGCTCCGACGCCTGTTGGGCACCGATGTAGCCGCCGACCGTCAGGCCGACGTGTGCCCCGATCACGTCGGCGCCCGCCTCGGTCATGGCGCGCGCCTCCGCGGCGTCGAAGGCGTAGGCGACGGTGAAGATCCCGCGCCGATGGCACTCCGCGATCAGCTCCACCTCGCGCGGATACCCCAGGTCGGTCGCGTCGATGTGCGCGCGGAAGGATCCGTCGTAGATGCCCGC
Source organism: Solirubrobacteraceae bacterium (assembly GCA_030655275.1). GTDB lineage: Bacteria > Actinomycetota > Thermoleophilia > Solirubrobacterales > Solirubrobacteraceae > JAGIBJ01. Next base: position 50 of record JAURVW010000837.1, on the reverse strand, counting down.
GGTCGGCACGTTCGTGATGCCCGAGTAGCCGGCGGCCATCAGCTCGTCGA
>JAURVW010000833.1 GCA_030655275.1 Solirubrobacteraceae bacterium | reverse complement strand
GCTCGCCGCGCGCCGCCGCGACCGCCTCGATGCGCTCGCCGCCGACTTGGGCGACGCGGCCCGCGCGATCGTGTGCGACGTGACGAGCGAGGCCGACGTCGCGGCGCTGGCCGAGGCCGTGCCGGAGTGCGAGGTCGTCGTCGCGAACGCGGGCGGCGCGCTCGGCCTGGAGCCGGTCGTCGAGTTCGACGAGGACCAGTGGCGCACGATGTGGGAGACCAACGTGCTCGGCACGGCTCGCACGGCCCGCGCCTTCACCGGCAAGCTCGCGGACTCCGGCAACGGCCGGCTCGTGGTGATCACCTCGGTCGCCGGCCATCAGACCTACCCGGGCGGCGGTGGCTACACGGCCGCCAAGCACGGGGCGGCGGCCATCACCGACACCCTCCGCGTGGAGTTGCTCGGTCAGCCGATCCGCGTGATCGAGATCGCCCCCGGCCAGGTCCTCACCGAGTTCTCGAAGGTGCGCTTCGACGGCGACGAGGAGCGGGCCGCGGCCGTCTACAAGGGGGTCGACCCGTTGACCGCCGCCGACGTGGCCGAGGCGATCACGTGGGCCGTCACCCGGCCCCCGCACATGACCGTCGCGCGGATGGACCTCTTTCCGCGTCAGCAGGGCTCGGCGAGGGACTACGCCCGTCGCGAAGACTGACCGCGCGCCCGTTGACCGGCCGGGATCATCGCGACGACCGCCCTCGCTCGTAGCGTGGGCGTGGTGAGCTCGACGACCCCGACTCGGATCCTGGTGACCGGCGCGACCGGCGCGATCGGCGGACTGCTCGTCCCGCTGCTACTGGAGTCCGGTGCGCCGGTGCGTGCGCTGGCCCGCGATCCGGAGCGGGCCCGGGGCAGTCTGGATCCGGCGGTGGAGATCGTCAAGGGCGACGTGTTCAAGGGCGAGGGGCTCGACGACGCGCTCGCTGGCGTCGACGTGGCGTACTACCTCGTGCATGCGATGGGCCGCGGCAACACGGGTGATTTCGAGCAGCTCGACCGCGACGGCGCGACCGCGTTCGGGAAGGCCGCGAAGCGGGCCGGCGTGCGACGCATCGTCTACCTCGGTGGGCTCGACGGCGAGGGTGCGGCGAAGTCCCATCACCTGCAGAGCCGCGCGGAGGTCGCCAAGCTCCTCGAGGGTTCGGTGCCTGAGTTCGTCCACGCGCGGGCCGCCATGGTGGTCGACGCGGATTCCCAGTCGTTCGTGATCCTGCGCAATCTCGTGAAGCGCCTGCCGGTGATGGTGTGCCCGCAGTGGGTCAACACGAGGAGCCAGCCGATCGCGGCGCGCGACGTGATCTCGGCGCTGCGGGCCCTCGGCGAGCTCGACGGCGTGACGGGGGATGTACAGCTCGGCGGCGCCGAGTCGCACACCTACCGCGAGCTGATGCTGATCACCGCCGAGGCCGTGGGGCGCAAGTCGCCGCGCATGGTGCCGGTGCCGTTCATGACGCCGCGACTCTCGTCCCTCTGGGTGAGCTTGGTCGGCGGCGTCGAGTACCCGCTGGTGCGGCCGCTGGTCGAGGGCCTGCGGGCCGAGATGATCGTGACGGAGCCGCCGCCGCCGGGTGTCAACGACAACCCGCTCACGTTCCGGCAGGCGGTCGACGAGGCGTTGGCCAAAGGCTGAAGCCTGCGCTTCGCGCTGCTTGGTTGAGTGCGTCGGCACGGTGGACGGAAATTGCCTCGAGGCGCTCTACGGTCGTTTCCAGCACCCAGGTGCTGAGCCTTTTCGGTGCTCGGGCGAGCGGGTGGGGAATCTCGGTTTGGAGCAGTGGCGGTTCTCAACCCCTGGGGGTTGATTTTTCGGCCAATCGGGGCGTTTTATCAACCCCAGGAGGTTGAGAACCTGTACTGAGCTGTGGGGTGACCGGAGTTCCAGGCGCCCTCCGGCGTCTGCCGTCCGAGTGTCGTGTTGACGGGCCCTCGCGAAACCGGGTCCACGGGCAATAGCCGTCTGATGCGGTCGTCGGGGGCTCTCGAAAGATGGGCGTATTACACCGTCCTACTCAGTAGGACAGGCCCTTTCCGAAAAGGCCCCCGAACGGCCGGTCGATCCCAGACCGAGAAGGGTGTGGCACCTGTGTGCCGGGAACGAGCGTCGAGCGCTTCGAGGCGATCCCGCCCACCGTGCCGACGCACCCCAGCCCCCAACAAGCCCGCCCGGGCCGCCCCAAACGCCCGCCGAGCGCTCAGCGCACCGTGAGCACGATCTTGCCCGCAGTACTTCCCTGCTCGCCGAGCGCATGCGCGTCCGCGACCCGATCGAGCGGGAAGGTCGCAGCGATCGTCGGGCGCAACGTGCCGGCCTCGACCAGGGCGGCCAGCTCGAGCAGCCCGTGGCGATCGGGCTCGACGAGCGTCACGCCCGTCTTGATTCCACGGGCCGCCGCTGCCTTCTGCGCTGCCTCGCTCGGCTCCCCACCGGCGATCGACACGAGGCGTCCGCCGTCGCGAAGGGTCTTCACCGACCGCTCGGCGTAGTCGCCGCCGACGGTGTCGAGTACCACGTCGATGTCGCGCGCGACCTCCGCGAAGTCGACGGAGCGATAGTCGATCAGCTCATCGGCACCGAGGCTCGCCAGCCACTCGTGCTTGTCCGGCGAGGCGGTGCCGATCACGTAGGCACCGCGCGCCTTCGCCAGCTGAACGGCGATGTGCCCGAGCCCGCCGCCCGCGGCGTGGATGAGCACGCGCTCGCCGCCGTTCACGCCGCCGACCTCCACGAGGCCCTGCCACGCCGTGAGCCCCACGAGCGGCAGGCTCGCACCCTCCACGTGGCTGAGTCCCTCCGGCTTCTTGATGAACTGACGCGACGGCGCGACGACGAACTCGGCGTACGCTCCAGCCTGCTTCGGGAACAACGGCATCCCGATCACCTCGTCGCCCACCTCGAACAGCGACGCCCCGTACCCCACGGCCTCGACCGTTCCGGACACGTCCCAGCCGATGATCACCGGGTCGCCCCACAGGTCGAACGAACCACTCTGGCGCGACTTCCAGTCGACCGGATTGATGCCGACGGCATGCACGGCCACCCGGATCTCCGTCGGGCCCGGCTCCGGCTTGTCGACCTGCTGCTCCGCCAGGACGTTCGGGGCGCCCCATTCCGTGGCCACCATGGCCCGCATCGTGGGGGTCTCGCGCTGCTCGCTCGTGCTCATGACCTCCAGTCTGCGCTTCGCGGTCGCGCCAGGAAAGTGGCCGAGAGGACAACATGCGCAATAATCGGGCCAATGCCCCACCGCGTCGCCGTCCTTGCCCTCGATCGGGTGATCCCGTTCGACCTCGGCATCGCGGCGCGCGTGTTCGGAGCTGCCAGGGACGCGGACGGGGCGAAGCTCTACGAGGTGCGCACCTGCTCGGTCGGCGGTCGTCCGGTACGCACCAGCGAGGACTTCTCGATCATCGTCGAGCACGACGAATCGCTCCTCGCGACGGCCGACACGGTCGTCATCGCAACCCAGGAGCCGACCGGACTGCTGCGCTCCGAGGGGCGCCTCCCGGACGACGTGCTCTCGGTGCTGGCCTCGGTCCCGGAGACGACGCGCCTCGTGAGCATCTGCACCGGGTCCTACCACCTGGCCGCCGCCGGCCTGCTCGAAGAACTCCCGGCGACCACCCATTGGGCCCACGCCAGCCGCTTCCGCGAGCTCTTCCCGCACGTCGACCTGCGGCCGGACGTGCTCTTCGTCGACAACGGCCGGGTCCTCACCTCGGCGGGCGGGGCCTCCGGGGTCGACCTCTGCCTGCACGTGATCCGGGTCGACCATGGCGCCGAGGTCGCGAACGCCGTGGCCCGCGCGGTCGTGGTGCCGCCGCATCGTGATGGCGGGCAGGCCCAGTTCATCGAGCGCCCCGTGCCGGTCATGGGCGACAGCACCACGGCGCCGACCCGCGAATGGGCGCTCGGCCGACTGCGCGGTTCGTCGCTGACGCTCGAGGCGCTGGCCGAGCACGCCGGGATGAGCGTTCGCACCTTCACCCGGCGATTCCGCGCGGAGGTCGGGTTGAGCCCGAACCAGTGGATCACCCAGCAGCGGGTCGATCGGGCTCGCACCCTGCTCGAGACGACGGCGCTGCCCGTCGAGACCGTCGCCTACGAGGCCGGCTTCGGCAGCGCGACCCTGCTGCGTCAGCACTTCCGCACGGCCCTCGGCGTGTCGCCGCAGGCCTATCGGCGCACCTTTCGGGCGCCCGAGCCGGCGCTGGCCTGACGGCTGCCGATCGTCGGCCGCAGCCGAGGCGGGTCAGCCGGCGGCGACGCCGTGCTCGCGCGCGAGCGCTGCCACCTCGCCGCGCGTGCGGGTGCCGGTCTTGCGCAGGATGTTCGCGACGTGGAACTTCACGGTGTGCGACGTGATCGTGAGCGTCTCTCCGATGTCGCGGTTGCGGGCGCCGCGGGCCAACTCGGCGAGCACCTCCCGCTCGCGAGCGTTGAGGGCGTCGAGCGGGCTAGGAGCGGGCAGGTCGAATTGGACCAGCGGAACCGACACGGTCACGGTCGTGCCCCACCCGTCGACCGCATCGACGGTGACGGAGCCGCCGAGCACCTCGGCGCGCTCGACGGTGCGATGCCCCGCGAGGGCCTCCTGGGTGAAGGTGCCGGGCCCGTCGTCGCGAGCGCGCAGGACCAGCCCACTGGCGTCCGCGGTCCAGTCGATCCGCACGCGACCGACGCCCTGCTGCTCGAGGAGCGCCAGGACGACGCCTCGCGAGATCGACCGCGCGGCGTTCGCGAGCTCGGCGGGCAGGAGGCGGGCCGTCCCGGGACCGGAGAGTTCGAGGGTGGCCGCGGCGTGACGGGTGAGCGGGCGAAGCTGCTCGCGCAAGCGCTCGAACGCCTCGTCGGCGGGTTCCTCGCTGAGTTCGCGGTCGCGGAGACTGGCGGTGCGGAGCTCGACGAGCGCGTTCGCAGCGGCTTCGGTGGCGACCGTTCGGGCGGCCGCGTCGGAGAGATCGCGGGCGCGGAGGGTCGCCAGGAGCGCCGACAGCGTCACTTCGTGGGCCTCGGCGAGCTCGACGATCGCTCGGGCACGGGTCTGGGCGATCGCGAGGTTGCCGCTTGCCGGCGACGGCTCGGCCGAGGTGGCGCGCCCCTGATAGGCGGCGGCCGTGAGGGTGCAGAGCTGTCGAATGGCCTCGAGCTGCAACGGATCCGGATCGGCCGGCTGATGCTCGAGGTCGACCACGAAGAGCGCGCCGGCGGAGCCCGCGGGCGGCGTATTGGCGACGATCACGCGTCGTTCGGCGCCGGCGATGTCGGCCGCGCGCACGGAGGCCGTCCCGTGGGGCGTTTCGCCCGCGAGCACGGCCAGCTCGACGCTCGACACCACACCGGGCAGGTGCTCGGCGCCTCCGCGCACCTTCATCGGTGCCCGGGGGCAGTCGCCGGTGAGCAGGGCCAACGGCCGACGGTTCCGGCCCGGCAGCACCTCGTCGACCAGCTCGCCGAAGGCCTCGAGGAGGCCGTCGATCGGGGTGGTGACCAGCGCCGTCGCCGCGCGCACCGCCCAGGCAGCACTCCCCGGTCCGTCGATCGCCGGCTCGGGCAGGTCGGGCGCGGGATCGAGTGCGCTCGAGACGGTCGCGGTGGTCATGGGGTGATGGTAGTCGTACCGGCTAGCCGCTCCATTGGCCAAACGGCTAGGAGGACAGCCTGGATGGCTAGGTCCGCCGGTCGGGCTCCGGGCGCACCATGGATGACGAGCGATGGCCGGAGCGGCCGAGGAGAAGGAACCATGAAGGCAGTGAAGTTCGACCGGTACGGCACCGACGAGGTGCTCGAGGTCCGCGAGGTCGACGTGCCCGAGCCGGGTGCCGAAGAGGTGCTGGTCAAGGTGCGGGCGGCCGGGATCAACCCGGGCGAGATCGCCATCCGCTCCGGCGTCTTCGAGGACCGCTGGCCGGCGACGTTCCCGTCGGGCCTCGGGAGCGACTTCGCGGGCGTTGTCGAGCGGGTCGGCGAGGGCGTCTCGGCCTTCGCGCCCGGCGATGAGGTGCTCGGCTGGGTGGGAACGCGGAGCAGCTTCGCGGAGTACGTGGTGGCACCCGCCGAGACGACGGTCGCCAAGCCCGAGGGGCTGGCCTGGGAGGTCGCGGGGTCGCTGTTCGTCGCGCCGATGGCCGGCTACGCGGCGATCACGGCCGTCGCGCCGAAGCCGGGGGAGACGGTCGTCGTCTCCGGGGCGGCCGGCGGGGCCGGAGGCGTCGCGGCGCAGCTCGCGGTCGAGGCCGGTGCGCGGGTGATCGGTCTTGCCTCCGAGCGCAACCACGAGTGGCTGCGGTCTCGCGGCATCATCCCGATCGCGTACGGCGACGGCCAGGAGGAGCGCGTCCGCGAGGCCGCACCCGACGGCGTCGACGCGCTCGCCGACACCTTCGGCGGCGGCTACACCGATCTCGGCATCGCGCTCGGCGTGTCTCCCGAGCGGATCAGCACGATCTTCGACTTCGACGCAGGCGAGCGCCTCGGCGTGCAGGTGGTCTACAGCACCGAGTCGACAGAGGCGGTCGCGGAGCTCGCCACGCTGCTCGTGGCGGGCAGGGTGGAGATCCCGATCCAGCGCACCTACCCGCTCGAGCAGGTGCGCGACGCCTTCAAGGAGCTGTCGGCCCGCCGCACCCGCGGCAAGCTCGTCCTGATCCCCTGAGAGCAGTGACCCGCTGAAGGGTGAGCGGCCATTTTCCTCCGTTGTAGGTGGGGAAATTGGCCGCTTAGCGTCGGCGGGGTGGGTGAACGGCCATTTTCCCCCGTTGTAGGTGGGGAAATTGGCCGCTCAGCGTCTCAGGCGTCGACGGAGCGCCTAGCGCCGCTTGCGCTTGGGCTCGACGACCACGGACGGCGCGAGCAACGGAAGACCGAGCAACGAACGGTGCCAGCGAAGTCGCAGGTGGACTTCCGAGTTCTGCGGGAGCGGGGCGCGTGAAGGATGGAGATTGAACATGGTGATCTGCCACCCCATCGGCGCTCCGTGGCCGCGCGATGAGTGACAGCTGGCGCGTCACCCGCTTCCCATACCACCTCTGTCGAGCGTGCCGATCAAGCGTCCGCCCGCGGCGCATCGCCGCTCAAGTTCGGGTCGGCCCGTCCGATTTCCCGCACGAGCGCAGGCATCCGCCCGCCGCTCTGTCCCACTGAGAAGAGAGCTCCCCGTGCCCCTCACTCGCATCGGCCGCGTTCGCGCCGCCGCCCGCCTGATCCCGTCCGCCCCGATCATCGGCTTCGTCGTCGTGCTGAACGCCGTCGGGCTCGCGCCGACCGCCGCGATGGGCCGCCAGAACTGACGACCCCGTGGCCGGCGCCGGCGTCGCCTACTGCGGCGCCGGTCCCTCGCCCACGGAGAGCTCGGGGCTCGGCTTCGGCGGGCGCTCGATCCACAGCCTGATCTGCTCGTAGACGTCCGGGTGGCTGAGCAGGTCGAAGTGGTTGAGGCCCGCGAGGGCTCGGCCGTTGTCGACCTCGAACGGCAGGCGCTTCGTGCGACCGATCCCCGCCGCACTCGGTGCGCGCACGAGAAGATCCCCGAAGACCCGGCCCAGCGGCTCGGGCGAGAGCGTCGCGCCGATGAAGTAGTAGGCGGCGTGGGGGAGGAACGGCACCTCCTCGCAGCGGTCGACGAAGAACGCGTCGGGATCCTGGCCGTGCCAGTCGGCCTCCGAGCAGGAGCCGAAGCGCAGATCCTTGATGCCGGCGCTGCGCATCCGCAGGGCGCGCGAGAACGCGCGGCTCTCGGTGGCCTGCCCGAGCGCCCAGTCGAGCAGGTGCACGCCGCGCTCGAGGTCGGCGCCGGTGTGCGGCGTGCCGAGGCAGAACACGTGCTTCACGGCGGGCCCCCAGCGCAGGTCGGTGCCCTCGGCCACGTGGCAGGCGCTGCGGGCGATCAGTCCGCCCATCGAATGGCCGATGAGCGTGACCTCCTCGGCCGGGACGGGCCACCCGGCGAACACGTCCTCGAGCAGGAGCGCGAGGTTGCGGCCGTTGTCGGAGATGTGGAGCCCGGAGTTGAACCGCACGAAGAGCGGCGTGTAGCCGAGCTCGAGCTGCATGCGCCGGCCGAACGGCACGCGCGGATCGTCGGCCCGGGGCGGAAAGCCGCGCCACGCCTCGTCGGTCTCGCACAGGCCGTGCACGAAGACGGCGATCTTCCCCGTCGCATCCGGGAAGTTCGCGGCGAGGTCGGCGGGCGTCG
>JAURVW010000831.1 GCA_030655275.1 Solirubrobacteraceae bacterium | reverse complement strand
CCACGCCGCGGCGGCGGCCACGTTGACGCTGTGCGGAAAGCGCCGCGCCGCCTCGCGCACGCTGCCTTCGAAAAGGACCTCGGCCGGTCGCCCGTCCGGCAGCAACTCGATCTCGAGGCGCAGCCGGCACTGCGGATCGGTGGCCGCCATCGCCACACCGTCGAGCCCCGCGATGGCGCCGGACAACACCCGCAGCCGGTGCCCGCTGGCGCGCACGGCGCGTTCCAGGCGCGTGGTCAACGCCTCGTCGGCCAGCGCGGCGGCGCTCACGGTCCACAGCGGTGCGACGGCCAGCGCCGCCTCGCCATGTGCGGCGAGCGCCTCGGGGCCGGCCGCATCGATGAACACATCGGGCCGCGTGGCCAGGAAGGCTTGCGGGTCGGCGGTCAGCAGGGGATCGGTCCCGGCCGGCTGGCTGCGCACCAGCACGGCGGACGGCGTCCAGCCGGGCAACTCGCCCTCGCGCCAGGCCTGCAGCACGCAGCGGCCGATGCGGCCATGCCCGATCAGGCCGAAGCGAAGCGGGGAGGGGGTCATGCATCGATCTCCAGGGGACTGGCCGGTACCGCGATGCAGGCCAGGCAATCGCCTTCGTCCGCGACGTCGGTGGGCGCGAGATGGTGGACATGGCCGCGACGCACGCCGACACGGCAGCTCTCGCACTGGCCCACGCGGCAGCCGCCCGTCAGCGGCGCGCCGACGCGCTCGGCCAGGCCGAGCAGGTTGCGGTCGGCGTCGGTCCAGGCAGCGCGTATGCCGCTGCGCACGAAGTGCACTTCGAAAGGGCCGCTGGCCGTGGCCGACGGAGCCGGAGCGCCGAATGTCTCGGCAAAGAACGCATGACGCGGCATCCCGCGTGCCAGCAGCGCCTCGCGCACCTCGCGCAACATCTCGGGTGGCCCGCAGGCATAGAAGCGCGCATCGGCCTGCAGCCAGTGCGCGTCGATATGCTGCGCCCCGACGCGGCCGTTGCGCGCGCGCCCCGCCGCCGGGCCGTCGTCGCGGCTGTAGAAGTCAGCCGTCTCCAGCATGGGCAGCGTGCGTGCCAGCGCCGCGATGCGCTCGCCGAACGCATGGTGCCGGGGGCCGCGGTTGCCATAGAGCAGCAGCATCGGCTGCGTGGGCGGCGCGGCGCCGGCGCGCACGCGGGCCGCGATCGTCTCCAGCAGCCCCAGAAAGGGCGTGATGCCGATGCCCGCCGCCAGCAGCACCGTGGGTCGCTCGGGCGCGAGCGGCAACAGGAAACGGCCGGCGGGCCGTTGCGCCCGCACGGTCAGCGCGCCCTGCGGACGGGCCTCGAACCAGCGGTGCAGCGCTTCGC
>JAURVW010000827.1 GCA_030655275.1 Solirubrobacteraceae bacterium | reverse complement strand
ATCATCGATCAGGATTCTGGTAAATGCGCTCTCCTTGAAATCGGCTCCGCTGCGATCGTCGTCGCCCGCTCCATGAGCTTCCGCAATGACATCAGCCTGAAGCTGCTCATAGAAATTGAGAAGGTCGCTCATGTGCCATCTCTGAAAAACGAAGCAATAACTTGTGATTCGGAAACCTTGAGTGGAGCAGCACTCGACAGGTCAACCTGGTAGCGGACTTCGCTCACCCCGTCCCGTAAATCAGCGGTGGTAAGTCTGGGAAAGTCACCTGTTACTTGGTAATAGTTACGGTCTCGCTCGATGAATCCAGCATCCAAATACAGATGTCTTTGACTATCGTGGTAGCCTACTGCCAGAAGACAATCCAGGAAAAGATGAACATGATGCTGAGCCAGTGTGTGAGAGATCTGTTCCACAAGCGCTGGCAGAGTCGTGCCTGACTTGATTCTCTCATCAACACAGATATGGCAAAGGATTAGAAGAGCTAACCCACGGGTGTCAAGCTGACGCTCGTTTGATATCTGCACTCTTGTCGGCTCATTGCCGGTAGTGGTCTTGACCTCAATGGCACGATCCCTGAGGATGAAGTCCTGATTCGCCCCCTTCGGACCCAGCCAGGAAATAAGCGCATCTTCATTGTTATTGGGCACCTTTAACAGGGATCTCAAAACGAGCAGCTCGCCAAACAAGCCGATTTGCTCGAATCTCGACAGGCCATCCGGACCCGATGCCTGCATGAATCTCCTCCAATGTTCGATCCGTCGCCTTAGAGCTACTATGGCTTCTTGCTCGTCGTGGGCCTGCAGTATTTTAGTCAAGATATCGGACGAGACTACCAAGAAGATGTCACCGTACGATGCGGTTGTAAGCTCAAGACGCAGTCGGGCCTTGCCTGCTGTCGGGCTTTCTTCGCGGCGCAGACGGAACCCCTTCGATTCGTCCTCGACAACTCTTCCTGCCTGAGCAATCGACACATCCATGCAAAGTTGCAGTAGATTGGATGGCCTGGTAATCCCCACAAACAGGGAGTGAGCTGAGTCAGCGAAAACTCGACGCTCATAGTAGCCGGGCAGACTGAAACTCTCATCCTTGAGCGCGTCCCAAGTTGCAGCAAGAACCTCAGAAATCCTCATAATCTCCCACTTGTGTGAAGACATTGTTGACCGTGTATGTGATGGCCCTTGCCGTATCACTTTTCGGGAAGCTGATTGCAAGCCCAACTATAGGTGGTGAATCTGACAAATGAACTTCGCTTGCGGAAAGCGGATAGAGTATGAGCATACCTTTCTTCTTCGAGCGTGCAATTCGGATTCCCTGACCGGATAACTCATCGGGAATATTCTTCGGTTTATTCTTGCGTTTGCTCTTCTCCCATAATCGGCGTGTTTCTGTGAATGCGATTAATATTTCTTCAGCAGTCAAATCACGCTTCTCGTCAGACGGACTCACGAGCCTTTTGATTCCATATCTATTGGGTCGTTCTTCTCCAAATGACGAACGCCTGATACCACCTATCTCGATACCGCCGAAGTCACCACTGAGATCGGGTGCATCTGCCAATCCAGAGGAAGCAAGAAATATAGACCAGGAGGTCAGCTCTGCTTGCTCATTCTGCCGTCGGATGTACCGAGACAGAAGCACAGTGTCAGCCCGCCTCGCTTCTTCGTGGGATTTGTAAGAGGACAGAAAATCCAATACTCTAGTTACATCAACCTCACGCCAAAGATACCCACCTTTTCTCCCGCCCTCTGCACTATCCGTCAATTTCTCGAGTAAGTCATTCACGGCTCGTAGATTTTTTTCGATGGCTGCTTTTCGCGTATCAAAGATAATAGTTTCACTGATATCTCCTGAATACGAGAGACTCATCTGTGTTCCGTTCTTCATCTTTACTGCGGATGTGACGAGAAGGGCGGGATGAGCCCGCACCTTCAGCCCATACTCCTTAGGGGTTGCACCGATGCTGACCATGTAATCAAATTCGAGGCGTAGTTCCTCTGTTGCAGTTGCGATATGCTGAAACCAGGTTGCCAGTTCTGGAGTTGTGTAGAGCCGACACAAATCCAGATACTTCTCCTTGTAACCAAACCATCGCCCCATCTGCATGAGTGTGTCATACATCCTGGAAGAGCGGAGAAAGTAGCTGACTGTAAGTCCCTCGAGCGTCAGACCTCGAGACAGCTTGTCGCCGCCAATTGCGATGATGTTGAGCCCACTTTCTTTGTGTTGTTCATAATCCAGCGCATCCAGCGCTGACCCGTTGATCTCACGAACTTCAATGCTTTGCGCGACCTTGAGCAATAGTGGCTCCACAACTTCCCATCTCGGCAATCTGTAGCCCTCACCAGCTTGCGCGCTGGTAGGCAGATAATCACTCTCCCAGAGCTGGCGGAATTCATCCTGGATTGTCGGCTTTCTTCTGCCGTCCCCGCACTGGAGGCGGTTCAATATGGCCTTGAGTTCAGCTTCCACCTCTTCCTTTACGATCCCTTGGACATTGGTGAATCGGACAACGTGAATGAGCATCGAGTTGAACTGAGGACTGGGCTCCCGTAACTGCCGTAT
>JAURVW010000816.1 GCA_030655275.1 Solirubrobacteraceae bacterium | reverse complement strand
ACGACGATCGAGGCGCTCGGGGCCTGGCTCGTCGAGCAGGGCCACAAGGTCGCCGTCCTCACGATCGACCCGTCGAGTGCACGCTCGGGTGGCTCGATCCTGGGCGACAAGACCCGCATGCAGAAGCTCTCGATGCTCGAGAACGCCTACATCCGCCCCAGCCCGTCGTCCGGCGTGCTCGGTGGCGTGGCGCGGCGCACGCGCGAGGCGATGCTCCTCTGCGAGGCTGCGGGCTTCGACGTGGTGATCGTCGAATCGGTCGGCGTCGGCCAGTCCGAGGCGGTGCTCGCCGACCTCGTCGACTGCTGCACCCTCCTGCTCGTGCCGGGCGCCGGCGACGACCTGCAGGGCATCAAGCGCGGCATCATGGAGATCGCCGACGTGGTCGTGGTCAACAAGGCCGACGGCGACCGCCTCAAGCTCGCGCGGCGCGCCGCCTCCGACTACCGCCATGCGCTGCATCTGCTGCCGCCCGCGACCGAGGGCTGGGAGACCGTCGTGCTCACCTTCTCGGCCGTCGAGGGCACGGGCCTCGTGGAGTTCTGGCAGGCCGTCGAGGACCACCGCACCCACCTGGAGAGCGACGGCGCCCTGACCCGTCGCCGCGAGGGCCAGCAGCTCAAGTGGCTGCACTCGCTCATCGACGAGGCCGTCCTCACGGCGTTCCATGCTCGCGCCGGCGTCGCCGACGCGATCCGCGACGCGGAGGCGGCCGTCACCGGCGAGACGCAGACCGTGCCGCAGGCGACGGCGAAGGTGCTCGAGGCCGCCGGCTTCGGCGACCTCGCCGAAGCCCTCACGCGCTGAGGCCGCGGGCGTCCGCACCCATCGACACGCCGCGACGCGCGCCCTAGAATTGGCGCATGCCGCGCCACCCCAAGCCTCCCACCGTCTGGCAGGCCCGATGGCTGCGCAGCCGGCGGATCGTGTACCCGCTGCTCGTCGCCGCGATGGTCCTGTCCGGGATCTTCATCTCGCCGGGTCTCTCTGCAGCGTTCTTCCTCCTCACCGTGGGATTGGCGACGTTCGCCACCGGTACGCCGACCGACAACCGCGGATCGCGGGCGGTCGAGACCAGGGAGGGCTGAGCCGCTCCGGCGTTCGGATGCATCGGTCCCCTGGCGCGCCCGTGCTCGCAGGCGCGCGCCTGGACCACCTCCGGAGAGCCAATCGCGCGTTTGAGCGCCGTCGTCCGTGCGAAGGCTGCGAAGATTTACGTGTGCACGGTCGTACCCTTCGAGAACTCAGGCATCTAGAGCACATCGCGCCGGCCTCATCGGCGTTCGGAGGCCCGCCGCCATCGCGTCGTCCAACGGTTGCGAAGCATGAAGCCCAGGTCTGCGAAGGTTGCGAAGGATGAAGCCAATGCTGGTCGGCCCGCGGATCCGCGCCCTGCGCGAGGATCGAGGGCTCACGCAGGCGCAGCTCGCCCGGCAGCTCGAGCTCTCGCCGAGCTACCTCAACCAGATCGAACGCGACCACCGCCCGCTCACGGTCCCCGTGCTGCTGCGGCTCACGGAGTCGTTCGGGGTCGATCCTGAGTTCTTCTCCACCGAGGACACCGCCCGCCTCATCGCCGAGCTCCGGGATGCCCTGCTCGACGACGCGATCGCCGTCCGGATCTCCTCGGGCGAGCTGTCGGAGATCGCGAGCAACCACCCCGAGGTCGCCAAGGCACTGATCGAGCTGCGACGCCGGTACCGCGACACGGTCGAGCAGACCGCACTCGTGATCGGTGCCCACGGCGACGCCGGCGCGGCCGACGGCCCGCCGCTCACCGCAATGCCGCACGAGCTCGTCCGCGACTTCTTCTACGACCGCCAGAACTACTTCGCCGAGCTCGACGAGGCCGCCGAGTCGCTCGCGCGTGAGCTCGACCTTCACCCCGGCAGCGACGCGCGGGTCGCCTTCGCGCGGCGCCTGCGCGACGTGCACGACATCCGCGTCGTCCAGCAGCCCACCGATGCTCCCGACGGCGAACTGCGTCGCTACGACCCCGCGACGAAGGTGCTGCGGCTCGCCGCCCAGCTGCGCCCCGGCCAGCAGGGGTTCCAGCTTGCCACCCAGCTCGCGTTGATCGAGCACGACGCCCTCCTCGACGAGCTCGCCTCCTCCGACCCACGGCTCGGCAACCCCCAGGCGCGCAAGCTGGCCCGGATCGGATTGGCCAACTACTTCGCCGGCGCCGCGCTCATGCCGTACGAGACGTTCCACGCCGCCGCCGAGGAGTACCACTACGACATCGAGCGCCTCGCCGACACGTTCCGGGTCGGGTTCGAGGTCACCTGCCACCGACTCAGCACGCTGCAGCGCCCGAAGCTGCGCGGCGTGCCGTTCTCGTTCGTGCGGGTCGACCGCGCCGGCAACATGAGCAAGCGCCAGTCGGCGACCGGCTTCCACTTCTCCCGCGGCGGCGGCACCTGCCCGCTGTGGAACGTCTATTCGGCGTTCACCACGCCCGGGCAGATCATCACGCAGGTCGCGCAGATGCCCGACGGCCGCAGCTACTTCTGGATCGCCCGCACGGTCGCCCGCAAGCGCACCGGCTACGGCACCCCGACGAAGACCTTCGCGCTCGGGCTCGGCTGCGAGGTCAAACACGCCGACCGTCTCATCTACGCGCACGGCCTCAACGTCGAGGACCGCACGCTCGTCACGCCGATCGGCATGGGCTGCAAGTCCTGCGAGCGGACGGACTGCCCGCAGCGTGCCTTTCCGGCGGTCGATCGTCCGCTCGACATCGACGAGGACCGCAGCACCTTCGCGGCCTACCCGGCCGCGACGAGGAGGTCCGCGTAGATCTCGCTCGGATCGAGGTTCAGCGTGCGCTTGGTGGCGGCCGTGTCCTCGTCGGCGAGGATCTCCAGGCGGCCGGCCTCGAGGCCGTCGAGGGCCGCGCGAACCACGTCGGCGGGGTCGTTCTTGGGGATGTCCCAGCCGGCCATCATGTCGGTGTCGGTCGCGCTCAGATAGAGACCGGTCACCTGGGTCCCCTGGGAGGCGAGGTCGAGCCGGACCCCATCGGTGAGGCTCCACGCCGCGGCCTTCGATGCGGAGTAGCCGCCGGCCCCGGGATACGTGAGCCACGAGAGCCGCGAGAGCACGTTGAGGATTGCGCCTCCGCCGCCCCCGCCGAGGACCGGTGCGAAGCCGCGAATCATGTGGAGGGTGCCCCAGAAGTTCGTCTCCATCTCGTTGCGGAGCGCGTCGAGTTCGCCGGTGACCAGGCCCGCGTAGTGGGAGACGCCGGCATTGTTGACGAGCAGCGTCACGTCGCCGGCGAGTGCGGCGGCCGCCGCTACCGACGCCGGATCCGTGATGTCGAGCGCCACCGGGATCACGCCCGGGAGGTCGATCGATTCCGGGTTGCGCGCCGCGGCGTAGACCTTCGTGGCACCGCGCTCGAGGAGCTGGGTGGCGCAGTGGCGGCCGAGGCCGCGGTTGGCGCCGGTGACGAGTGCAGTGCTGCCTTCGATGTTCATGCGATCACCGTAGGCGCATCCCTGAGCAGCCAAATACCATTCTGGCGCGATCTCTTAGCCGATCGACTCGCCTGGGCTACGCTTCGGTCATGGACCCTCTGACCGATGCCCTGGCGATTGCCGGCGTGCGGAGCACGCTCGGCGCGAAGATCGAGGCCGGACGCAACTGGGGCTGGTGGTGGAGCTCCCGGTCGGGCGAGCTCGGCGCCGCCTTCCATGCCGTCACCTCCGGCACCGTCTGGGTCGCGGTGCCCGGTGGCGACGCCGTCGAGCTCATGCCCGGCGACGTGATCCTCCTTCCGCGCGGCACGCCGCATGCCATCGGGAGCGACCTGCAGGCCGTGCAGCGCACGAACGCCGATCGGTTCGACACCGGCGAGGCGGTCGGCGACGGCGTGCACCGGATGGGCACGGGCGACACCCGCTCGCAGCTGCTCTGCGCGCACTACACCCAGGACGCCGCCGTCCACACCCAGGTGCTCTCACTCCTGCCGGACGTCGTCCACGTGCGGGCCGGCGCGGCCCACGGTCTCGGCGCGCTCGTCGGACTCATCGCCGACGAGCTCGTGCGGCCCGGCCTCGCCTCCGACGTCGTCCTCAACCGCCTCGTCGACGTGCTCCTCGTGCGCGTACTGCGGTCGTGGGTCGAGCAGGCACCGACCGGCGACCTCACCGGGTCGTCGTGGCTCACCGGCCTCCGCGACCCGATCGTCCACGCCGCGCTGACCGAGCTGCACGCCGAGCCGGGCCGAGCCTGGACCGCCGACACGCTCGCGCAGGCCGTCGCCGTCTCCCGCGCGACCCTCACGCGGCGGTTCGCGTCCGCCGCCGGGGAGACGCCCGGTGCCTACCTGCTGCGCTGGCGGATGGATCTCGCCGCGCGGCGACTGCGCGACACCGACGACGCGATCGGCACGATCGGGCGCGACCTCGGCTACACGTCGGAGCCGGCCTTCAACCGGGCCTTCAGCCGCGCGCGCGACGTCCCGCCCGGCCGGTACCGCACGCTCTCGCGGGCGGCCTGACCGGCGACGCGACTACGGCGTGGTCTCCTGGACCTCGGCCGGGCCCTGCGAGATGCCGAGCAGCCACTTGCCGTCGATCTTCTCGAACTGGGTGACCCGGTCACCGGTCCGGCCGACGGCCTTGTCGCCGTTGACCTTGATCGAGGAGAGACGCTCCGGCGTCACGTCACCGGGGTTCACGCCCTGCGTGATCTTCGTCGCGATCGTCGCGCACTTCTCGTCGGTCGAGCCCTTCTCCACCGAGCCGGCGGTGAGGATCTTCTTCGCCTGCTTCGTGAGCAGGGCGCAGAAGGCCTCACCGTCCTTGCCCTTCACGGCCGCGTAGGCCGCGGCGTTGGTGCCCTGGATGCCGGTCTCCTCCTCCTTCGTGGGCGCCTGGCCCGCCTCGGGGGAGGACGGGTCCACGACCGCGGCCTGCGCGCCCGTCCCGGCCGGGGCGTCGCTGCTGCCCTTGTCGTCGCCGCCGCCGCAGCCGGCGAGCATGACGGTCGTGGTGAGCGCGAGGAAGCCTGCGCGGATGGGGAGCGAAGGAAGACGGAGGAGGCCAGCGGTCGCGGTGTCGCGGGTGCTGCTCGGGACGGAACGGCGCATCGGCCCAGTATCCCAGCGCTGCGCCGACGAAGTCGCATCCGCGGGCCGAGGGGTCGACGGGCGACGGGTGGCGGCGAGCGGGCCCGCGCCGGACGGTGCCGTCGCTGCGGGAGACCGCTTGCAGTGCACCGAAACCGGGGGCGTGGGTCCGCTTCCTGCGGTACCGTCCGCGCGCGTGCCGGACCGTCCGAAAGAGCGCCCGAACGGCGATCGACGCCCCGGGGCCAGCCCCGGGCTGCCCGACGACCAGCGAGCGGCATTCCGTGCCGAGCGCGAGGCGCGCCATGCCGCCCGCGAGGCCAAACGCCGCGAGGCGCAGCGCCTGCGGCGCGCCGCGATGCTGCGGCGCCTGCCGAAGATCGTCGTCCCGCTGCTGATCGTCGGCGGCGCCGTGTTCACCGGCCTGCACCTGTCCTCCGGCAACGGTGATCCGACCTCCCCGACCACCGTCGCGCAGGCCGAGGCCGGCGAACCCGAGTTCGAGGACGACGGCCAAACGGTCGCGAACGGTCCGATCACCGCCCCGGACTCGGCCGCCCTGCTCGACCTCAAGCTCGACGGCACCACCGACGCCTTCTCGATCAGCTTCGACAAGCCGCCCCGCAGCGGCCTGCTCTTCGATCTCGACGACGGCCGCGTGCTCTGGCGAAAGGACCCCACACGCGTGCTGCCGATCGCGAGCGTCACGAAGATGATGACCGCGATGGTGGTGGTCAACGAGCTCAAGGAGGGCGCGAAGATCAAGATCACCAACGAGGCGCTGCGGTACACCGGCTCCGGCGTCGGCGTGCTTCCCAAGGGCAAGAAGGTCGGGCTCTCCGCGATGCTCCACGGGCTCCTGCTCGCCAGTGGCAACGACGCCGCGATCGCCCTCGCGATCGCCGCCAGCGGCTCGCAGAAGGCGTTCATCCGCGACATGAATCTCCGCGCGCAGTCGATGGGCCTCACCTGCACCCACTACACCTCGCCGAGCGGCATCGTCGACAAGGGCAACCACTCCTGCGCCGTCGACCTCGCCGTCCAGGCCAAGGCCCTGCTGGCGAATCCCCGCCTCGCGACGATCGTCGGTCGCAAGAACGCCACGCTGCCGTTCCCGATCAAGGGCGGCAAGCTCTTCCTCTACAACCACAACCCGCTCCTGCGCGAGGACTTTCCGGGGGTGATCGGCGTCAAGACCGGCTACACCGACGCGGCCGGCAAGACCTTCGTCGCCGCCGTCAGGCACAAGGGCCACCGCTACGGCCTCGTGCTGCTGCACTCCCCCGACATCGGCAAGCAGAGCAAGCAGCTCTTCGAGCGCGCCTACGAGGCCGACCGAGGCGCCTGAGCGCGCCCCGGCGGCGTCAGCTTCCGCGCCGAACGTCGCGATTCGCCCCTCCCCGGGGGTCAATCCAGACGTTCGGCACCGGGCGGAGCGGTCGACCCGAGCGTTTCGACTCAGCCTTGCGGCGTCAGCTCCAGCTGCGGCCAGTCGGCCGCGGCCTTGCGCAGTGCGCGGTCGTGCGTCACGAGGACGACGGCTGCAGGCGTGAGCAGCAGTGCCTCGCCGAGCTCATCGACGAGCGTGTCCGACAGGTGGTTCGTCGGCTCGTCGAGCAGCAGCACGGTCGGCTGCTCGAGCAACACGCCGGCGATCGCGACGCGTTGGCGCTGCCCGACCGAGAGCACCCCGAGCGGGCGCTCCAGATCGCGCTCGGCGAGCAGTCCGGTCCGCA
>JAURVW010000815.1 GCA_030655275.1 Solirubrobacteraceae bacterium | reverse complement strand
TCTCGCCGTCGATTCCGGGCACCGGTGAGATCTTTCAGATCCTCCGCGACGGGCATGCCCGCACCAAAGCAGAACTGGCGGAGCTGACAGGCCTCGCGCGCTCCACCGTGGCTCTGCGCGTCGATGCCCTCCTCGCCTCCGACCTCCTGCGCCCGGCGGGCGAAGGGGCCTCGACCGGCGGTCGCCCTCCTGCTCGGGTGGCGTTCAACGCCCGCGCGGGAATCGTGCTGGCCGTGGATCTCGGCGCGACCCATGCGACGGTCGCGGTGGCCGACCTCGCCGGCGTCATCCTCGACGCGCGCACACGCACCGTGGACATCGGCGACGGACCCGAGAGCCTGCTCGACACGATCCTCGGCGACGGCACCGAGCTGCTCGCCACCGCCTCGGCCGAGGGTCTGCCCCTGCTCGGCGTGGGCATCGGTGTTCCCGGTCCGGTCGAGCATTCCACGGGTCGCCCGACCAATCCGCCGATCATGCCCGGGTGGGACCGCTTCGACGTGCCCGGCTACGTGCAGCGGACCTTCGATGTACCGGTGCTCGTCGACAACGACGTCAACATCCTCGCCCTCGGCGAGCAGGCGACGAGCTGGCCGCAGGTCGACGACCTCATCTTCGTCAAGGTGTCGACCGGCATCGGGTCGGGCATCATCGCCGGCGGTCAGCTGCAGCGCGGCGCCCAGGGCTCGGCGGGCGACATGGGCCATGTCCAGGTGCCGACCGGCGCCGGATCATCGCGCGAGCCAGGAGACGACCGCGATCTCGAAGCCCTCGCCAGTGGTTCCGCACTCGCGATCGCCTTGCGCGAGGCGGGACATGACGTGCACAGCGCATCCGACGTGGTCGACCTCGTGCGAGCCGGGAATGCCGCCGCCATCGAGGCGACTCGACAGGCGGGCCGCGACGTCGGCGAGGTGCTCGCCACCGTCGTCAACCTGCTGAATCCCTCGATCATCGTGCTCGGCGGAAGCATCGCTCGCGCCGGCGAACACCTCCTCGCCGGCGTGCGGGAGGTCGTCTATCGGCGCTCCATCCCGCTCGCCACGCAGCATCTCGCGATCGTGCAGTCCCAGGCCGGCGATCGTGCGGC
>JAURVW010000802.1 GCA_030655275.1 Solirubrobacteraceae bacterium | reverse complement strand
GCACGCGAAGGCCGCCGAGGCCGGCGGCGCGCACCGCTTCTGCATGGTCACGCAGGGCCAGGGCCTCTCGCCGAAGGACTTCCAGAAGCTGCTGGACGGCGCCCGCCTCGTCACCGAGCACACGAACCTCAAGCGCTGCGCCTCGGTCGGGCACATCAACGCCAAGCGCGCCAAGCAGCTCAAGGAGGCGGGGATCAACCGCGTCCACCACAACGTCGAGACCGCGCAGTCGTTCTACCCCGAGGTCTCCACGCTCGTCCGCTACGAGGGCCGCGTGCGCACCATCGACGCCGTCCGCGAGGCCGGCCTCGAGACCTGCGTCGGCGGCATCCTGAACCTCGGCGAGTCCGAGCAGCAGCGCGTCGAGATGGCCTTCGAGCTCGCCGCCATCGACCCGACCTCGGTGCCGATCAACCTGCTGAACCCGCGCCCTGGCACCAAGTTCGGCGATCGCGACTTCATGGACCCGTGGGAGGCCGTGAAGTGGATCGCGATCTTCCGCCTCGTCCTGCCGGACGCCCTCTTCCGCCTCTGCGGTGGCCGCGTCGAGAACATCGGCGACCTGCAGCCGCTGGCCGTGAAGGCCGGCGTCAACGGCGTGATGATGGGCAACTTCCTCACCACGCTCGGCAACACGCCCGAGCAGGACCGCGCGATGTTCGAGGATCTCGGCCTCGACATCTCCCGCCAGCCCGACAACGGCTCCAACCCCCGCCCCGACAACCGCTCCGGGTGGCTCGAGGGCGAGTCGCCGAGCATCGTCGAGAGCTACATCGACCGCGAGGGTTGGGTCGCCGCCCAGGCCGACCGCGGCACGAGCCACATCGTCGAGCCGGGCGCGCCCGTCATCGGTGGCGGCCCCGCGCCCGCGAAGGAGCGCGTCGACGGTCCGCCGAGCGAGGTCGTCGACACCACGCCCGGCGTCCAGGTCGAGGGCGATCTCGGCATCCGGCTGTGGGACCCGTCCACGCAGCTTCGGTACCGCCCGCGCAAGAACCCGCCGCCGCCGCGCCCCGACGGCGCGCCGAACGTCGGCCACCGCCGTACCGACGAGGCCGTGGGCGCCCCCACCAACGGCTGACCAGCCTCTCACGCGCCGGTGTGTCCCTCGGTCGGTTGACGCCGACCGTCGGTATCCGGCAAACTCGATGGTCCGGATCGGCGCCGCCCTCGCCCTCCGGACGATGTCCAACGCTCGCGGCCCCACCGCGTCCCCCTGATTGCGCCCATGACGACCCAAGGTCAACCGACCTCCGACTACCGGCAGCGCCTCATCGACGCCCTCGCGGTGGTGGTCGCCCGCGACGGCTACGGCGGCGCGAAGATCCAGGACGTCGTGCGTGAGGCGAAGGTGTCCCTGCGCACCTTCTACGCCGAGTTCCCGAACAAGGAAGAGTGCTTCCTCGCGCTCTACGAGCAGGTCACCACCTTCCTGCTGGAGCGCCTGCGCCGGTCGATCACGTTCGAGGGTCCGTGGCGTGAGGAGATGGAGAAGGGGTTCGTCGCCCACTTCGAGATCCTGCAGTCCGTCCCGCGCGTCACCTACGCCATGGTGGTCGAACTCGCGACCCTCAGCGACAACGCCCGTCGCATCCGCCAGAGCGCGACCGACCGGCTCGTCGACGTGATCTGCGAGCAGGTCGAGGAGGGGCGTCGCCGTTACCCCGAGATCCCGTCGCGCGCCGTCTCCCCGATGATGGCCCGCGCGCTCATGGGCGGCGTGTTCGAGATGACCGTCGACGTCGTGATCCGCGAGGAGTGGCATCGACTCCCGGAGCTCATCGAGGTCTCGACCGATCTCATGTGGAGCGTCGTGACCAACGTCGAATCGCCGGCCGGTCTGGACGCTCGGGCCACCGCAAACACACCAAACAGCGGGGTCATCGACCCCGAGGCACCCGTGGAAGCTGGTGTCCGCCGGTAGGGCGGTCATCCTGGATTCCGCATGGACGAGCTGAGCGACCGACTCGAAGACCTGAAGGACCAGGGTCTCTACCGCCGCTTGCGGCTGGTCAGTGGTCCACAGGGGCCCCGGGTCGTCCTCGACGGCACGCCCGTCCTGCTGCTCTGCAGCAACAACTACCTCGGCCTCAGCGACCACCCGCGCATCCGCGAGGCCGCCGCCGACGCCGCGATGCGCTGGGGCGTCGGCGCGGGGGCGTCCCGCCTCGTGTCGGGCTCCATGACGATCCACGGCCGGCTCGAGGCCCGCCTCGCCGCCTTCAAGGGCACGGAGTCCGCGATCCTCTTCGGCTCGGGCTACCTCGCCAACGTCGGCGTGGTGCAGGCGCTCGGCGAGGAGTCCTCGCTGATCTGCTCCGACGAGCTCAACCACGCGTCGATCGTCGAGGGCTGCCGCACGGCGAAGGCCCCCACGTTCGTCTACCGCCACGGCGACCTCGAGCATCTCGAGTGGGGGCTGCGCACGCAGGTGCCGCAGGGCGCCGCCGGCAAGCCGCTGATCGTGACCGACTCCGTCTTCTCGATGGACGGCGACATCGCCCCGCTCGCGGGCATCGCCGAGCTCGCCCGCCGCCACGGCGCCCGTACGGTGGTCGATGAGGCCCACGGCACCGGTTGCGTCGGCCCGGGTGGGCGTGGCGCCGTCGCGGCCGCTGGGCTCGAGGGCGAGTTCGACGTGATCGTCGGCACCCTCGGCAAGGCCCTCGGGGCCTACGGCGCGTTCGCCGCGGGCACCCTCGACCTCACGCGCTTCCTCATCAACCGCTCGCGCCCGCTGATCTTCTCGACGGCGCCGGCCCCGCCGGTCGTCGCGGGCGCCCTCGCCGCGCTCGAGCTACTCGAATCGAGCCCGGAGCGCGTCGAGCGTCTGCAGCAGAACGCCGCGTCGCTCCACACGGCGCTGCGAGACGAGGGCATGACCCTCCAGGGTCCGCCGAGCCACATCGTGCCGATCGTCGTCGGCGAGGCCGACACCGCGATGGCGATGTGCGAGCGCCTCTTGGAGCGCCGGGTCTTCGCCCAGGCGATCCGGCCGCCCACGGTGCCCGAGGGCACGTCGCGTCTGCGCATCACCGTGCAGGCCTCGCACACCCCGCAGGAGCTCCGTCGCGCCGCCCAGGCGATCGCCGAGGTCGCGCGCGAACTCGGTCTGCCGATCGGGGATGGTCCCGCACGCCCGTCGATCACGAAGAGCGACGACTCGTTCGGCGAATGGAGCGCGGCGCCCGCGCGCGTCCGCACCCACGTCGCGACGCCGAGCCCCTCCGTTCGGTCCACCGGGGTCTCTGCGCCGTCGCCATCATCCGGTGCCGCCGGCACCACAGGCTTCTTCGACGTCGAGGCGATCGACCCGTCGATGGTCCGCGCCTCGCGAGGCGTCGGCTCCGTCCGCTTCTAGCGCTCGCCGGTCGGTGTGAGCTCGATCAGCATGCTGTCGACCTCGACGGTCTCGCCGATGAGCTGCTGGGGCGCCTTGCCGTTGGTGTCGACGAGCACGCGGCTGTCGCCGATCTGCAGGGTGAGCACGCCGCGGTCGTCGTAGGCGACGGCCGTTCCCGTGACGGGATGGCTGGCGTCGGCGAGGTCGATGACGCCGCCTCGCGCCGGTCGCACGCGCAGGTCGTCCTGCCACCAGAAGCGGCCGGGGACCGACCAGTCGACGTCGGTCGCGCCGAGCTGCGGCGGGCGCTGCCCGAGCCAGACGCCATCGGCGGAACCGGAGTCGTGGGTGAAGCGGACGACGGTGGCGTCGGCGGAGATCTCGGTGATCGTGATGCGCATGGTCAGGCGGGGGCGTCGGTCGATGGGAAGAGCGGGGCGACGAGCTGGCGCTCCCAGGCGGCAAAACCGAGGCGCTCGTAGAGGCGGACGGCGTCCGTGTTGGCCTCGGCCACGATGACGGCCCAGCGCGTGCAGCCGAGGTCAAGAAGGCAACGTTTCGCCTCCTCGAGCAGAGCGGTGCCGATGCCCTGGCCGCGGTGGGCGGGGTCGACGCACACGGCGTCGATGTCGCCGATCGCGGGCCAGAGGTCGTAGAGCCCGTTCGTGCTCTCGCGCTCGACGGTCGCGACGAGGTAGCCGACCGGGGCCGGAAGGTCATCCAGCCGGGCGAGCAGCAGGAAGCTCTCGGGCTCCTCGAGCGTCGCCCGGTATTTCGGGCGTTTGCGGCGCCACGACTCGGCGTCGTCGACGAAGGTCATGGCGTCGGCCATCACCTCGCGGTGCTGGGCGACCAGGCCGAGCCAGAGCGGCTCGACGAGGTCGAGCTCGTCGACCGAGCCCTGCGTGATCTGGATCGCCATCGCAGGCAACGTAGCCGGGCCGGCGGCTCAGCCCTGGGCGGAGGCTGGCGGGACGGCCCCTCCGTCGTCGCCGAAGGCTTCACGGAGGTGCACGAGGAGCGCGGAGGCCGCCGGACTCGGGGTCTTCGTCCACGCGAGGCCGAGCAGTGCGGGGATCGCGATCCCGTCGATGGCGGCTACCGAGAGATCGTCGCTTGCGAACTCCGCGGCCATCGACGTGCTCAGCACGCCGACCCCGAGTCCACGCTGCGCGAGATCGGCGACGGCGCTCGGAGCCGTCGCCTGCAGGGCGACGTCGTGGGAGAGGCCGGCTGCGGTGCACGACTCCTCGAGCACGGTGCGGATACCCGTTCCGAGCGGCAACGCCACGATCGGATGGCCTACGAGCTCGCGCAGGGCAACCTCGTCGGTGCCGCTCAGCGGGTGGTCGGCCGGGATCAGTGCGGAGAGCCCCTCGCTGATGATCTCGAGGCCGTCGAGGTCGGCGGGCATCGCGTGCGCGCAGCCGATCAGGGCCACCTCCATCGCACCGGACCGGATCCGCTGCGTGAGCAGATCGGAGGTGTCCTCGACGAGCTCGACCTCGACGCCGGGGTGCGCCCGGCCGAATGCCCCGAGCGCATCGAAGAAGGGCGTCACCGTGCACGCCGTGACCATGCCGATCGTCACGCGCCCGCGCACCACCTCGTTCACGGCGTCAACGGCGTCGCGGACGCGCCGCGCGGCGGCCAGGGCGTCGCGGGCGGGATCGATCGCGGCCTCTCCGGCGGCGGTCAGGGTCGCGCGCCGGCCGGAGCGATCGAGCAGCGGGGCGCCGAGCTCGCGTTCGAGCTGCTGCACCTGCGCGCTCACGCCGGATTGCGTGATGAACACGCGCTCGGCCGCGCGGGTGAAGTTGCCCTCCTCGGCCACGGCGACGAAGTACTTGAGCTGCCGAAGGTCCATGACTGGCAATTGTAGTTGCGATGAGAACCATCTGTTGGACTTGTCGCTCCGCGCATTCGACCATGGAAAACATCAAACGGACCACCGCGAAAGGACCACCATGAGCGCCACGACCAACCGCGAGACCGCCCAGACCCCTGAGGACCTCACGAGGCTCTTCGTCGAGCGGGCCAATGCGAAGGACGCCGAGGGCATCGCCGCTCTCTACGAGGAGGACGCCGTCATGGCCTTCCCTCCCGGCGAGCAGACCACCGGCCGCGCGGCCATCCAGGCCTTCTGGGAGCGGGCGGTCGAAGGGATGCCGCACGTGCAGCCGGAGGAGCCGCTTCCCACCCTTCGGAGCGGCGAGCTCGCCCTCACGTCCACCCCGCCCGCGGACGGCACGGGAGCGCGCGCCCAGGTCGTGCGTCGTCAGCCCGACGGCTCCTGGCTCCGCGTGCTCGACCAGCCCGAGTTCGCGCAGCCCGACGCCTGAACCGTCGAAGGACCCAAACGCACCGAAGATCCCCAGGGGCGCGCCGAACGTCGGATTACCCCCTCAGCGGGGGGTGAATTTCGACGCTCGGCCCCAGGTGTCCGCCGAACGTCGGATTGCCCCCTCCGGAGGGGGCGTATTTCGACGTTCGGCGCTGAGGTTGCGGCTAGATCAGGCGCTGCAGGCCCGCGGCGACACCGGCGGCGGCCAGCGCCGCCCGGTCGGGACCGTCGACCGGCCCCAGCACGTGGACCGGGACGCCGGCGTGGCGCTCGAGGAAGGCGCGGTTGTCGGCGTCGATCTGCGACGGCTCGGCCGGCCAGGGCGTAAGCACCACGCCGGCGATCTGGAGGGCGCGGGAGCGGGCCGCCTCCAGCGTGAGCAGGACGTGGTTGATCGTGCCGAGTCCCGGGTGGCCGGCGATCACGAGCGGGAGGTCGAGCTCGGAGGCGAGGTCGGCCATGTTCACGGCGTCGTCGTCGATCGGCACGAGCAGGCCACCGGCGCCCTCGACGACGACCACGGGGCCGCCACCATCGGAGACCGGGGAGACGACCTCATGCGAACGACGGTCGGCGTACCGCTTGCGCACGGCCGCCGCGATCTCCTCGATCGACAGCTGCTGGCCCGCGAGGCGAGCCGCGAGGTGCGGTGAGACCGCCGGGCCGAAGCGCACCGGCGCGATCTCCTCGGCGGAGGCGTCGGAGACCAGCGCCAGGAGCTCGTGGTCGTGCGGCCACGGCGCGGCCGGCGAGTCGTCCATGCCGCTGAGGAGCGGCTTGGACGCGATCACGTCGCGGCCCTGCTGGGCGAGCGCCGCACAGAGCGCCGCCGCCACGATCGACTTGCCGACGCCCGTGCCGGTGCCGGTCACGAAGAGGCCGAGCATCAGCGATCGCCGCCTGAGTTGCGGGAGCCCGGCATCAGCCGCCGCCCGTCGCGATCTTCGCGAGGGAGCCGTCGATGAGGAGCTCGACCGGGGCCTTGTCGTCGGTGTAGACCGTGCCGCCCTCGAAGCCGGGCTCGAGGCGGGCGACGGTCGCCAGGGCCGTGGTCGCGAGCGCCTTGCGATCCGCGGCGATCTGCGCGAGCGGGACGGTGCCCGAGGCCTTCGTCCTGCCGGGATCCTGGGCGGGCGTGGTGGCGAGCACGCCCGCGTAGTCGCTGATGGCCGTCGTGTCGATCGGCTCGGCGCGGCCGATCAGCTGGGTGTTCACCGGCTGGGCCGGGTCGCGCAGCACGCTGCTGAAACCCGCCGCTCGCAGGGTCGCCGACAGCACCTTCTCGAGCTGGTCGCTGCCCTCGGGATGCCCGACGTTGATGAGCACGACCCCGCCGGGCGCGAGCTTCTCGCGCACGAGCTCGAAGAACTCGCGGGTGGAGAGGTGGAACGGGATGTAGGGCTGGCGGTAGGCGTCGACGATGATCGCGTCGTAGCCACCCTCGGAGTGACGCAGCTCGACCCGCGCGTCGCCGGCGAAGAGCCCGAGCCGGTCGCCGCCGAGATCGAACCAGGTGCGGCCGAGCTGCGCGAGCTGGCGGTCGTAGTCGACGGCATCGACATGCACCTGCGGATCGAGCGTGCGCAGCGCCGTGGCCGTCGTGCCACCGGCGTTGCCGAGGATCAGGACCTTCTTCGGTGAGCGACCGGCGAGCTGGGGCAGCACGAGCAGCTCGTCCCAGTAGTTCTCGGTCAGCATCGTGCCCGGGCGGGCGTAGGAATGGATCGCCTGCCCCTCCCCGAGCTCCATCGTGCGCACGCCGCCGGGCGACTCGAGCACGCGGGCGTACTGCTCATTGGTCTCGCGCTCCTCCAGGAGGGTCTGAGTGCCCGAGGCGGCCTTCACCGTCGGCGTCGGCAGGGCGATCAGCAGCGCGATGGCCGCGGGCACGAGCGCGGCGAGCCCGATCAGGCGAGGCGCGAACCGATGACCGGTGGAGAGCGTCGCCGTCGCGGCGGGCGTGTCCCGGGTCGATGAGGCCGTCCCGTCGACGACCGCGCGGCCGTCACGCTCGCCGTCGCCATCGGGCCCGGCGGCTTCGGCGGCCGTTCCGTCCTCGTGGCGGAGCGAGGCCAGGCCCCACACCGCGAGGATCGCCAGGATCAGCGCGAAGATCAGAAAGGTGCGGCGGGTGCCGACCAGCGGGATGAGCGCGAGCGACGCGACGAACGTGCCGACGAGCGAGCCCGCGGTCGCGAGCGCCGAGAGACGGCCCGCGGTGCTGCCGGCGGCGGCGACCGCGTCGCGCCCCTCCT
>JAURVW010000797.1 GCA_030655275.1 Solirubrobacteraceae bacterium | reverse complement strand
CGGCGCGTGGTCGTGACCGTCGACCGTGAAGCCGGGGATCGCGCAGAAGAGGTCGCCGGCCTCGACGGCGCGTGAGTCGATCCGGGCGGCCCGCAGCGACGTGGAGCCGTCGCCGTGGAGCGTCCCGAGATCGGCGAGGTCTGACAGCGTCGCCATGGGGGACATTCCAGCAGGCCGGGTGGACCCTTGCGGCCAGCGTCCCGAGAACCGAGGTTCCAACTGAGCACTGAGCGAGGGATCGCGAAGGAGATTCGACGCGCGCGGAACCGTCTCAGGCCGCCGGCCGTGGCGGTTTCGTGCGGGCCGAAGATCCGAGTGAGGACCGCTCAGGGGCTAGTTCGGGGCGACGCCGAGGTAGTTCAGGGTCCAGCGGGTGAGGTTCTTGAAGGCGGGTCCTGCGACCTCGGCGCCGTAGTAGGCCTCCTTGCTGGGCTCGTCGACGATGATCGCGACGACGATCTTCGGGCGGTCGGACGGAGCCATGCCGACGATCGACCCGGTGTAGAGGCCGGGCGTGTACTTGTCGGAGCCCGGGGCCACCTTCTGCGCGGTGCCGGTCTTCGTCGCGATGTCGTAGCCCTTGATGGCGGCGCCGGTCGCGGTACCGCCGACCTCGGAGGTCTTCTCGAGCATGGCGCGCATCTCGCTGGCCGTCCGGGCGCTGACGACGCGGTCGCCTGCGGGGCGCTTGTGGGCGACGCCGTTGACCTCGTCGACGAGCGTCGGCTCGTGGCGGATGCCGTCGTTGGCGAAGGTCGAGTAGCCGGTGGCGAGCTGGATCGGGGTGACGAGCTCGCCCTGGCCGATCGGCAGGTTGCCGATGGAGGAGCCGGAGTAGTCGCCGACGTCGATGAGCTTGCCGCGCTCCTCGCGGGCGAGCTCGACGCCGGTGCGGCGCCCGAACCCGAACTTGCGGATCCACTGGTCGAAGCGGGTCTTGCCGAGCCGCTGGGCGATCATGACGGTGCCGATGTTGCTCGACTGGGCGAGGATCTGGCCGGTGTCGGCGACGATCGTGCCGCGGTCGTGGGACTCCTTGATCGGGCGGTCGGCGACCATCAGGACGGGCGGGAGCGTGAACGACGTGAGCGGCGTGATCTCCTTCTCCTCGAGCGCTCCGGCCACCGTGAACGGCTTGAAGGTGGAGCCGGGCTCGTAGGTGAAGTTGGTGCCCTGGACGATCCGGGCACTGGAGGGCGCGCCGGCGGCGTCGTTGGCGTCGACCTTCGGCCAGTTGGCCATTGCGAGCACCTTGCCGGTCGAGGGCTGCATCACGATCGCGGTGGCGGACTTCGCGCCGAACCGGGTGCCGGCCGTCGCGAGCTCCTCCTCGGCCTTGGCCTGGATGCGGGCGTCGATCGTGAGCTTGACGCTCTTGCCGGGTTCGACGGGCTGCTCGTCCTTGATGTAGACGACCTTCTCTCCCCCGCGCCCGCGGACGAGCAGGCGCTTGCCGTCCTTGCCGTGGAGCGTCTTCTCGAGCGACTGCTCGACGCCGGAGAGTCCGTCGCCGTCGACGCCGGCGGAGCCGACGAGCTGGGAGGCGACGGTGCCCTGCGGGTACTGGCGACGGGTGGTCGGCCACGTGTCGATGCCGGCAGTGGCGAGTTCGCGGACGGCCTTGCCCTGCTCCTCGGAGACCTGTCGGGCGACGTAGACGAAGCCTCGATCCTTGGCGCGACCGTCGGCGAGCTTCTTGTAGAGGTCGGCCTCCGGGAGGTCGAGGATCGTGGCGAGCTTCGCCGCGGTGGCGGCGATGTCCTCGATCTGCAGCGGGTTGGCGGTCACGTCGGCGGCGGCTTCGGAGATCGCCATGACGATGCCGTTGCGGTCGGTGATCTGCCCGCGCGGCGCGGCGAGGGTGACGGGCTGGCGGCCTTCGTCGAGCTTCGCGGTCAGCGGCTTGGCCTCGACGGTGGTCAACCAGGCGGCCCGGCCCCAGGCGACGCCGAAGACGAGCAGGACGACGAGCCCGAAGATGCGGAGGCGGCGCTCCTGGGTCACGGGGTCACGCCCGTGGCGGTCTGCGAGGACGCGGTCTGGGTCGTGCCAGCGGTCGACGTTTCCGCCGCCGGCGGCGCAGCGGTCGAGGTCCCGGTCGTGCCCGCCGCGGCGGTCACGGCGGCGCCAGCCACACCCGTGCCGCCGGTGGCTGCATCGGCGGCTGCGGCCTTGGCGGCGAGCTCGGCCGCAGTCGGGGCGGCGGGCGCACCCTCGAGCACGCGCACGGCCTTGGCGAGCGTCGCCGACTGGGCGCGGTCGTTGAGGAAGGTGAGGGCGTCGACGTCGGGCTCGATCAAGCGGCTGCTCTGGATCGCGTTGTTCACGCGCGCGGCGCTCAGGGCGCGGTTGTTGGCCTCCTTGAGCGCTGTGTTCTGCTGCTGCAGCACGTTGATGGAGCCGAGGTCGGAGCCGACGCGCTCACTGATCTGCGTCATCCGGATCTGGACGGCGACGATCATGCCGACGGTGAGCACGAAGAGCACGAGGCCGGCGATGAAGACCGTCGGGTTGCTGAAGCGGCGGGCCTTGGGGGCATCGGATTCGGTGGCGCCGCCCGGAAGGGCGATGAGCTTCGGGCGTGCCGCTGCCGTGGCCGGAGCGAGCTGGGCCTCTTCGAAGGCGGGGGCGACCATCGCGGCGGCCATCGCCGCCGGGGCGCCCACGCCGTACGGCGCTGCGGGACGGATGTCGGCGCCGCGGGCGACGGGTGCGGTGGTGGCGCGGGCCTGGGGCGACGGCGCGCGACCGGCACGCGACTGCGGCCCGATCCCGGCGGCCGCGCGGACCTGGGCG
>JAURVW010000794.1 GCA_030655275.1 Solirubrobacteraceae bacterium | reverse complement strand
CCCACGACCCCCGCTTCGACCAGCCCCGCTCAGCGTGGGCTCCGTTTGCCACGCATACCGTCGCGAACGGAGCCCACGACCCCGTCCGGCGGGTGGCGGCCGAAACCGCCCGAGCGCCGGATCCGGCGCCTGCGCCCGAGCCGCCCGGGCGCCCGATCACGCACGCCACGCCCCGCTCGCCCGCCCGTTTCGTGGAACGCAACCGGTGGGCAACCCCGACCCGCCTAGCCTGGTGGCATGGCCGACCACGAGCATCATCTGGGTCGCGGACGGACGACGCGCGACCACGAGGCGCCCGAGGACGACGCCTTCCTGCGCATCGGCGAGCCGCAGGACCACGCGGTGGGACTGCCGGCGACGGTGTCGATCGCGAAGCAGTCGATGAAGCACCTGGGCGCCGCGCGCACCGCCCGGACCGTGCTCAAGATGAACCAGCCCGGCGGGTTCGACTGCCCGGGCTGCGCCTGGCCGGAGCCCGAGAGCGGCGCGCACCACATCGAACTCTGCGAGAACGGCATCAAGGCCGTCGCGGAGGAGGCGACGAAGCGTCGGGTCGCACGGTCGTTCTTCGAGCGCCACTCGATCGAGGACCTCAAGGCACGAAGCGGGCATTGGTTGGGGCAGCAGGGCCGCCTCACGGAGCCCATGCATCGCGCCCCCGGCGCCACCCACTACGAACCGATCTCGTGGGACGACGCGTACGCCCTCATCGCCCGCGAGCTCCACGCGATGGACGACCCTCGCCAGGCCTCGTATTACACGTCGGGTCGCACCAGCAACGAGGCGGCCTTCGCCTACCAGTTGCTCGTCCGCGCGCTCGGGAGCAACAACCTCCCGGACTGCTCGAACATGTGCCACGAGTCGACGAGCGTGGGCCTGTTCGACGCGATCGGCATCGGCAAGGGCTCGGTCACGATGAGCGATCTGGTGCAGGCGGAGCTGATCATCGTGGCGGGGCAGAACCCGGGCACGAACCACCCGCGGATGCTCACCACGCTCGAGGAGGCCAAGCATCGCGGCGCGAAGATCATGTCGATCAATCCGCTGCCGGAGGCGGGCCTCGGCCGGTTCGACAACCCCCAGAAGCTGACCGGCCTCGCCGGCCACGGCACCGAGCTGACCGACCTCTTCCTGCAGCTGAAGGTCGGCGGCGACCACGCCCTCTTCCGCGCCTTCAACCACCTCGCGATGCAGGCCGACTGCGCCGCGCCCGGCACCGTCCTGGACCGCATGTTCATCGACGAGCGCACCGAGGGGTTCGAGGCGCTCCGCGACGAACTCGCCGAGCTCGACTGGCCGCTCACGGAGGCGACGACGGGCCTCACGCGCGAGGAGATCGAGGCGGCGTCGGAGATGCTGCTGGCGTCGAACCGCACGGTCGTCTGCTGGGCGATGGGGATCACGCAGCACCGCGACAGCGTCGCGACCGTGCAGGAGATCGCGAACCTGCTGCTGTTGCGCGGCCAGATCGGCAAGCCGGGCGCCGGCCTGTGCCCCGTGCGCGGCCACTCCAACGTGCAGGGCGACCGCACGATGGGGATCTGGGAGAAGCCGCTGCCGGACTTCCTCAACGCGCTCGAGGAGGAGTTCGCGTTCACGCCGCCGCGCGAGCACGGGCTCGACGTGGTTGAGTCGGTCAAGGCCCTCGACCGCGGCGACATCCGGGTGTTCTTCGCGATGGGCGGCAACTTCGTCTCGGCCGTGCCCGACACCCCCGTGATCGAGCGGGCCATGGCCAAGGCACGGCTCACCGTGCAGGTGTCGACGAAGCTCAACCAGTCCCACGCGCACACCGGCGAGCAGGCGCTCATCCTGCCGACCCACGGCCGTACCGACCGTGATGCCTATCCCGCCGGCTCCGGTCGCAGCGGCGTGCAGACCGTGAGCGTCGAGGACTCGATGAGCGTCGTGCACGGCAGCCGCGGCCACCTCGCGCCGCCCTCCGACGAGCTGCGCAGCGAGGTGCGGATCGTGTGCGAGCTCGGGCGCGCGGTGTTCGGCGAGCCCGGCAGCGACGCGGAGCTCGGCCAGCCCGGCACCTACGCGATCGGCGACGAGCACGACGAGCCGCACACCGACGGTCACTGCCTCAACCGCGCGACACAGTCGGCGCAGGCAGCCGACGAGGGACTGGCCCGCCTGGAAACCATCCGGCGCCTGCCCTGGGAGGCGATGGCCGACGACTACGCCGTGATCCGCAGCCAGATCGCCGCCGTCGTGCCCGGCTTCGAGGACTTCGAGCGACGCCTCTCCTGGCCCGGCGGCTTCGTGCTCCCGCACCCGCCGCGCGACTCGCAGACGTTCGTCACGCCGAGCGGCAAGGCGCAGCTCACCGTGAACGCCCTGGAGCCGATCGTCGTCCCGCAGGGCCACCTGCTGCTGCAGAGCCTGCGCTCGCACGACCAGTACAACACGACCGTCTACGGCCTCGACGACCGCTACCGCGGGATCAAGAACGGGCGCCGGGTCGTCTTCGTCCGTCCCTCCGATCTCGAGGAGCTCGGGCTCGAGGACGGCGCGATGGTCGACCTCGTGGCCGACACGTTCGACGACACCGTCCGCCGCGCAGACGGCTTTCGCGTCGTCGCCTATCCGACCGCCCGCGGCTGCGCCGCCGCCTACTACCCGGAGACGAATCCGCTCGTGCCGCTGCGGTCGGTCGCCAAGCGCAGCAACACGCCCACGTCGAAGTCGGTCGTGATCCGGCTCGTGCCGTCGGCCGTGCCCGAGCCAACCTCCCTCGCCGCCTCGGTCGGCCCGATCCCGCGCCACGCGTAGCCGGCGACCGGTCGCACGTCCGTTCCCGCACCGCCCCTCCGCGCCCCTGAAAGGCATGCCATGAGCCGCGTCCTCATCACCGGATCCGCCGACGGCCTCGGCCTGCTCGCCGCCCGCCAGATCCTCGATTCCGGCAACCACGAGGTGGTCCTCCACGCTCGCAGCGAGGCCCGCGCGACCGATGCGCTCGCCGCCGAACCGCGCGCCTCGTCGGTGCTCGTCGGCGACCTCGCGAGCCTCGAGCAGACCCGCGCGCTGGCCGACCAGGCCTCCGAGGCCGGTCCGTTCGACGCGGTGATCCACAACGCCGGCGTCTACATCGTCCCGGAGCGCACCGAGACGCAGGACGGCCTCCCGAACGTGTTCCAGATCAACGTGCTCGCGCCGTTCCTGCTCACCGCGTTGATGCCCCGGCCGCGACGGCTCGTGTACCTCACCTCTGGACTGTCGCTCGGTGGCGAACCGAACCTCGAGGACCTTCGCTGGACGCAGCGGCGCTGGAGTGCCGACGCCGCCTACGCCGATTCCAAGCTCATGGACGCCGCGCTCGCGAGCGCCGTGGCGCGGCGGTGGCCGACGGTGTCGAGCAACTCCGTCGACCCGGGCTGGGTACCGACGAAGATGGGCGGCGCGGGCGCGACCGGCGACCTCGCCCTCGGCGCCGACACGCAGGCCTGGCTGGCGATCGACCCCTCACCCGAAGCGACCGAGAGCGGACGCTACCTCCATCACCGCGAGGCCCGCGATCCGCACCCCGCCGCCGCCGACCCGGCGTTCCAGGATCGCCTCCTCGAAACCTGCGCCGAGCTGACGGGCGTGGCGCTGCCGCAGGACTGAGCGCCCCGCTACTGCAGCGCGCTCGTGAGCCTCGCGAGGTTGTCGACCACCTTGCCGGGCCAGGCGCGGCTGGTGTGGGCGGAGAGGGTGAGTTCCTTCGAGATCACGCGGTAGCGGTCCTCGACGGCGCGCACGTCGGCGACGAAGTCGGAGCCGCTCACGAGGAGGGTCGCCTCGAGATTCAGCGTGAAGGAGCGGATGTCCATGTTGGAGGAGCCGATCACGGCGACGTCGTCGTCGATCGTCACGTGCTTGGCATGGAGGATGTACGGCGCCGGGTAGAGGAAGATCCGTACGCCGGCCCGCAGGAGCACCTCGTAGTAGGAGCGCTGGGCGTGGAACACGAGCGGCTGGTCGCCGATCTCCGAGACGAAGAGCTCCACGTCGACGCCGCGCTCGGAGGCCGTGGTGACGGCGGCGAGCAGCGACTCGTCGGGCACGAAGTACGGGCTCACGATGCGCAGGCGCTCGCGAGC
>JAURVW010000785.1 GCA_030655275.1 Solirubrobacteraceae bacterium | reverse complement strand
GCACCGCGCCGGCGAGGATGATCCGCTTCCGCCACGGCCGCAGGTCGCGCTCGAACGGAAGCTCCGCGATGGCCGTCTCCTCCAGCGCCTTCACCATCTGCTCCCACTCGCGACGCACCGACGCCTCGTGCGCCGGCACCTGGAGGTGGAGGTCGGCCAGTCCGCGGGTCTGCCCGCCGAGGCGACGGCCGAAGAACCCCAGCACCGCGGACTCGCCGGGCGTCAACTTCTCCACCACCGGGCGCGTCGTTGCGCGGGCGAGCACGAGGTCGCCGTCCGGGCCGAGCCGGCCGGTGAAGAAGCCGCGGTCCAGGAGGTCGAGGAGGGTCGGGAGCACGATCGTCGTCTCGTCGCCGCGCAGCGCAGCGAGCCCGAAGGCGGTCGCCGGCAGCACCGACTCCGGCACGTGCCCGGCCGCGTCGGACTTCACGACGCCGTTGCGGCGGCGAATCCCGTGCCCGACGCTCACGAGTGCGGTCGTCGCGCCCAGCGCGAGCAGCAGCACGAGCCCGGCGAGCGGAAGCTGGTTCGTCCACACGAAGGTCGCGAGTCCGCCGCCCTCTTCGGCGACGAGGCGATCCTCGCGGGCCTCGATCTGAGCCCGGCCGTCGCCCTTGCGAACTACCGCCTCGTCGGTCGAGGCGATCGCGCCCTCCCGCGGGAACATCGCGGAGATCGCGATCTCCTCGTCGCGAGGAATGCTCTTCACGACGAGCGTCGCAGCGTCGCTTCGGTCCTCGGTCTCCACGCCGAGGCTCGCCGGGTGCACCCAGGACCGGATCGGCGTGACGGTCGTGCCGTTCTCGGCCTCGAGCCGCACCGAGGCGTCGAGGCGGTCGAGCGGAGCGTTGGCATCGCCGCTGCGCACCACCCACCGGACGAACACGACGTCGTCGTACACCTCCACGGCCTTGCGCACCTTGTACTCGAGCAGCACGTCGCGCTCCTCGGCGTCGCCGTCGATCCGTTCGAGTCCCCGGACCCGAAAGCCGCCGCCGGGGCGGTCCTGGGTGTTCTCGAACACGTCGCGCCCCACCTCGAGTGGGGTCGAATGGTTCTCGTCGTCGAGCGCGACGCCGGAGACGTTCTCGAGCGAGACGAGGTCGACCTGCCCCTTCCCCGGCGAGACCGGTGCGTAGACGTCGTCCCACGCGTTCTTCTTCACGCGGAAGTGCAGCTGCTCGCGTACGCCGACCGTCGCGTCGGGCCGCACGGTCACGTCGACCTTCGCCTGCGACACGTCCCAGCCGCGGCCGAGGAGCCCGGCCGTCGGTGCGCGCAGGCCCGGCAGGAGCGAGAAGATCCCGGCGCCGACGATCGCACCGATCACCATCCCGACGATCAGGATGGGGCGCCTCGGGCGCAGCAACGGAGCGGTTCGCGTGCTCATGGGGCGCCAAAGCTAGCGGTCGGCCACCCATCCGGCCGGCCGCCGGGGGAGACGGGCGACACCCGGGCCGGGCCCGCGCAACGCGCGCTGCGGCCGTGAACCGGGCGCGGAATAAGAATGGTCCTGGCACGCGCGTCACATGACGCGACCCCCCCGACCCGTAGAGTGAACACGCCGCTGCGCATCGATCTGCGCCCGCGCGGGTTCATGCTCGGCGGAGGCACCCATCCCATGGCTGTTCGCACACCAGACCCCGTCACGCCGTTGCGTCGCCCTGAGGATCCCTCCAACGAGGCCCGCGACCGCCGCAACACACGTCCGCCGATGTTGGCGTTCCTGCTGCGCGCCTCGACGCTCCGCGTGCTCGGCCGCATCGCGAGCCTCCTCGCCGTCGACCTGTTCGCGATCTTCTCGGCGCTCTTCATCGCGCTGAGCGTGAAGGCCGTCGTGCGCGAGACCTGGGTCGCCGACCGCGTGCTCGACGGCGTGATGGAGTACTTCGCCTTCACGTCGCTGCTCACCGTGCTGCTCTTCTCACGGTCGGATCTCTACGCCGAGCGGGCCGCGCGCCCCGGCTCCTCCAAGGTGGTCGCCGGGCTCTTCCAGGTGATGGTCGTCGCGGTGATCTACGCCGTCGCCAGCGGCCAGGAATTCAACTCCTTCTACATCTTCTACGGCACGCTCTTCTTTTCGGTGGCGATCGTCGTCGGGCTCCGCTGGGGCTACGAGTGGGTTACGGGCGTCGCGCTGCGGTCCGCCGGCTACCAGCGCAAGGCCGTCGTCGTCGGTGAGGCGCAGGATCTCGCCGCCCTCAGCCGGTCGCTGCAGCGCAGTCGCCACGAGCCGATGATGGTCGTCGCGCAGGCCTCGATCACGGCGCGTGGTGAGGGCATCACCCCGATCGCCGAGCTCTCGGCGATCGGCCTCCTGCTCGACCAGCGGCCCGTCGACGAGGTGATCCTCGCCAACCCGGACTACCCGGAGGAGGCCGTGCTCGACCTCGTCAGCATGTGTCACGCGCGCGGCGTGCGGGTGCGCATCGCGCCGGCCGTGACCGACGTGCTCGTGCGCCGCGCGGAGTTCGTCCCGGGCTCCGCCACCCCACTCTTCGAGCTCCGCGCGCCGGTGTTCGAGGGCTTCGACTTCTGGACGAAGCGCGCGTTCGACCTCTTCGTGAGTGCCACGCTCATCATCCTCCTGGCGCCACTGATGGCGGTCGTGTTCACCGCGATCAAGCTCGACAGCCGCGGCCCGCTCATCTACCGCTCGCGCCGCCCCGGCCTTGGTGGCGAGCCGTTCGACTGCCTCAAGCTGCGCACGATGGTGATCGGCGCCGACCAGCAGCAGTCGACGCTCGAGCAGGACAACGAGGCCGACGGCGCCCTCTTCAAGATCCGCAGCGATCCGCGCGTCACGCGCGTCGGGGCGGTCCTGCGTCGCTTCTCGATCGACGAGCTGCCGCAGCTGTTCAACGTGCTGCGCGGCGAGATGAGCCTCGTGGGCCCGCGTCCGCTGCCGGAGCGCGACTACCAGCTGATGACGCCGCGCCACCAGCGCCGCTACGAGGTCCTGCCCGGCATGACGGGCCTCTGGCAGATCTCCGGCCGGTCCGATCTCACCTTCGACGAGCTCGTCCGCCTCGACTTCCAATACCTCGAAGCGTGGTCGGTCTCCCTCGACCTCGCGATCATCGCCAAGACCATCCCAGCCGTCTTCCGTCGGCGCGGGGCGTACTGAGCTGATTCTCGTCGTGTGTGCCTGGCGGCACACGCCTCGGTCACGGCGCCTCGCGCTCCGCGGATGAGGGACACTTCACCGAATGCTCGCCCGCAAACACTGGTTCACCATCGCCAGCGCGGCGATCTCGGTCATCACCATCTACGCGCTGTACCGCTGGCTCAAGGGCCAGGGTGGCGAGATCGACCTTCCCTCCGGGCGCGAGGCCGTGGCCTACATCGTCCTCGGCGTGGCGGTCTACCTGCTGTCGTTCCTGATGCGCGGACTGCGCTGGCGGATGCTGCTCAGCGAGGTCGGCGTGAAGGCCCCGCTGCATGAGACCACCGGCCTGCTGACCGTCGGCTACGCCGCCAACACGCTCCTGCCGGCCCGCGCCGGCGACGTGGTGCGCGTGTTCCTCATGGCCCAGCGCACGCAGGCCAAGCCGTCGCTGATGGTGTCGACGCTCATCGCCGAGCGCCTCCTCGACGTGATGGTCCTCGCGACCACCTTCGTGATCACCAGCCTGATCTTCGCCGGCGGCCTTCCCACGGGTGGCAAGGCCGTCGCCGCGGTGGCGCTCTGCGTCGTGGCCGTGATCGGTCTGCTCGTGGTGCGCTGGGCGATCCGCAGCGATCACATCCCGCCGGGCGTGCGCGGCATCCTGCGCGATGCGTCGCTCGCCGTGCGGCAGCTGCGCGGCTCCAAGCACCTGGCCCAGGCCGCCGGTCTCACCACCGCCGCGTGGACCCTCGAGGCCTGCGTCTACCTTATCTCCGCGCACGCGGTGGGCATCCACCTGAACCTCGGCTCGGCGGCGTACGTCCTGTCGACGGCGGCGATGTTCACGCTGATCCCGTCGGGCCCGGGCTTCGTCGGCACGATGGACTCGGCGCTCGCGTTCACGCTTCACGTGCTCGAGGAGCCGAAGAACCTCGTCGGCTCCTACATCCTCACGGTGCGCTTCATCGTCTTCATCCCGATCACCGTGATCGGCGGCATCCTGCTCGTCGTGCGCTACGGCGGCTTTGCGGCGATCAAGGCCGCGCGTGAGTCGCAGTCGCAGGAGAACGACGAGGCCGAGGCCGCGGCGCGCGCCAAGGAGCCCCTCCCGGATCTGCCGACCGGCGAGATGGCCGCGCTCCAGGCCGACCAAGTCCGCGACTAGCGACGTCGCCGCGATGCGTGAGCTTCGCTGCAATGTCGTCGCGACCGGCGAGCGGCACGTCGAGGTTCCCTACGCCTGTGGGGTACTGATCCTCGATCTGCCGGTCCACGCCCCGCCGGAGCCCTCGCTCCGATCAGGGCGGCGCGATGCGTGAGCTTCGAGCAGCCGTTTGGGACCAGGTGCCCGCCGACGCGCTGCCGGAGCGCTTCGAGGAACGCCGAGCGCTGCTGCTCAGTGCCGTTGCGGCAATGAATGACTCGCATCGCGCAGTGGTGACGACCGACGACACGCCAGCGTCCGGCGAGTCCGGCATTGCGTCTCCGCGTCTACCGCTTCGCGTGCTCGACGCTGGCTGCGGCGCCGGCGAGTTCGCTGCCGTCCTGCTGGCAGCGGGGGCGACGGTCGTCGCGGCCGACGCGGCGCAGGGCGCCCTGGATCGCACCGCCGTCACGGCGCCGGCGGCCGTGCGCGTGTTGTGGCCCGACGGCGCCGACCTCGCCCTGCCCGACGATTCCGTCGACCTCGTCTGGGCCGGCGAGACCCTCGAGCACGTCGGCGACGGCGAGGCCTGGCTCGGCGAGCTACGACGAGTCCTGCGACCCGGAGGACGTCTCCTCCTCACCACCCCCGACCATCCGTTCCTCCTGCGCCTGCGCTTGGCCCTGAGCCGGCGCGCCTTCGACTCGCACGTCGCCCCGTGGGCCGACCACCTGCGCTTCTTCACCGCGGCCTCGCTCCGTGAGCTCCTCGACCGCGCCGGCTTCGTCTCGATCGAGATCCGCAAGGCCTACGGCCCACGCTGGGCCCGCGAGACGCTCGTCGCGACCGCCGAGGTCGTGGGCTCCAAACACGACGCATAGCGACGCAAACAGAGCCCACGACCCCGGCGCCGCCCACGACCGCTCGTCGTGGGCTCCAAACACAACGCATAGCGACGCAAACGGAGCCCACGACCCCGACGCCGACTGCCGCTGCTCGTCGTGGGTTGGGCTCCAAACACAACGCATGGCGACGCAAACAGAGCCCACGACCCCGACGCCGCCCACGACCGCACGTCGTGGGCTCCAAACACGACGCATAGCGACGCAAACGGAGCCCACGACACTCCACAGCCGACGACGCCAACGCCGAAAGACTCGACCCATGGTGGGCTGCGTTGACGGCGAATAACGCGGTCAACAGAGCCCACGAACCTAGCGCCGCCCGCGACTGCTCGTCGCGGGCCGCGTGCGGCGCCCGGCCGCGCCTACGGCGTCGCTGCGGGCGCCGTGGCGCCCGACGCCGGCGCGAGC
>JAURVW010000770.1 GCA_030655275.1 Solirubrobacteraceae bacterium | reverse complement strand
CTGGTCTTGACGCCGTCGACGTACATCGTCTGCACGCCGGTGCTCGCGTTGCGCGTCAGCACGACGTGGTGCCAGACCCCGTCGTTGACCGCCTTGCTCGACCGGACGCCGACGTTGCTCGAGGTCGCGTTGCCGACCGAGAGGCGCAGCGCGCCGGTCTGGTCGAGCCAGCCCCAGAAGATGTCGTTGACGCCGCTCGGCTGGTCGCGCCCGAAGATGCCGGGCGCGGTCCACGGGTTGGCGCTGCCGCCCTGCGTGGTCTTCATGTGGAAGCTCAGCGAGGCCGAACCGCCGAGCACGTTCGCGGTGTCGGTGCGCTGCAGGTTCACGCCGCCGGTGCGGGCGCCGAAGTTGAGGCCGCCGTCGGCGAACAGGTCGTTCGGGCCGGCGACGCCGTTGTTGCCGCCGACCACGTCGTTGACGGTGCTGACGAGCGGCCAGCTGTGCACGACGCGCGAGAGCGAGGCGACCTCCGCGTCGCTCATCGCGCGGCCGTAGACGCGCACGTTCGAGAGGCTGCCGCGGAAGAAGTCGGCGTTGCCCTCGATCTGGCCGAGCGTGCGGAACTTGTTCGCGAGGCCGAGGGTGCCGGCCGTGCCGGCGCCGCTGGTCTTGACGCCGTCGACGTACATCGTCTGCACGCCGCTGGCGGCGTCGCGCGTCAGCACCACCTGGTGCCAGGTGCCGTCGTTGATCGGGCGGGCCGACTTCGCGCCGACGTTCGCCGCGGTCGGGTCGCCGACCGTGAAGCGCAGCGAGCCGGTCTGGTCGATCCAGCCCCAGAACACGTCGTTGGCGCCGCCGACCTGGTCGCGGCCGAAGATGCCCGGCGCCATCCATGCATTGGCATGGCCGGCCTGGCTCGTCTTCAGGTTGAAGGCGACCGTCGCCGAGCCGCCGAGCAGGGTCGCGAGGTTGTCGCTCGCGAGCGTGACGCCGCCACTGCGCGCGGCGAAGTTCATCGCGCCGTCGGCGTAGGCATCGGCCGCGGTCGCGGTGCCGTGGTTGCCGCCGACCGCGTCGTTCACGTTCGCGGCCAGCGGCCAGCTGTGCAGCGCGTCGCCCTGCGCGTTGGCGGCGGTCGTGAAGCTCGAGGTGAAGGTGCTCGCGATCGGGTTGCCGACGTAGTCCTTCAGGCCGCCGGCGTTCAGCACGACCTCGTAGCGCTGGCTCGGTTGCAGCGGCTGCGCCGGCGCGAAGTTGACGATGCCGTTCTGCACGCTGTAGGTGCCGGCGAGCGCGCTGCCGCCGACCGGCCGCACGATGAAGCTCGCGGCGTTGATGCTGCCGGGCAGGATGTTGTCGGTCATGCCGACGCCGATGCGCGAGGTGATCGCCTGCTGCACCGCGCCGTTGCGCGGCGACACCTGGCGAACCGCGGGCGGCGTGCGGTCGGGGTTGCGGTCGTGCACGATGAA
>JAURVW010000769.1 GCA_030655275.1 Solirubrobacteraceae bacterium | reverse complement strand
TCACGCGGGTACTTGTACGCCCCGAAGAAGAACGTGCGACCCATGTGGAGGAAGATGAAGATCACCATCATCGTCGCGCCCCAACGGTGCATGCCGTGGACGAACTGGCCCAGGAACACCTCGTTGTTGATGTAGCGCATCGACTCGTACGCGCGGTTCGGCGACGGGTCGTAGAACATCGCGAGGAAGACGCCCGTGATGACCTGGCTCAGGAAGCAGAACATCGTGGCCGTACCGAGCGTGTAGAACCAGTTGGTCCCCTTGGGGATCTTCCGGAACATGATCCACCGGGCGGTGCCGGAGATCGCGGTGCGCTCGTCGAGCCAGCCGAGGGCCGCGGTGGCGGCTTCGGCGGCGTTGTCCTTCTTGGACTTCGGTTCGGCGGCAGGGGTGCCCGGACGCGGCGGAGTCGCCCCGGGGACCTGCGGAAGCAGTTTCGGCATGTCCTAGGTACCCGGGAGCTTGCGGATGGTGGGCCGGCTCGGGAACAGGTACTGCCCGATGCCGTCGAGGTCCTGCGCGGGGTCGCGCGGGGAGAAGCGGTCGAGCTCGGAGTTCACGCTGAACCGCGGACCGACTTCGACGACGCCATCCTTGATGCGCGTGTAGAAGCGGTCGAGCGGGCGGACCGGCGGACCGCCGGCGACCTTGCCCTGGAAGTCGTACACGCCGCCGTGGCACGGGCAGATGAAGCGCTGCGACGCGTCGACGAAGCGGACGGGACAACCGAGGTGCATGCATCGCGTGGAGATCGCGATGAACTCGTTGTACTCGTCCAGCGGCTCCTTGTCGATGTCGGCGTTGCGAGCGCGCAGATACACGGTGGTCTTGCCGGTTTCACCGACACCCGGCGTGATGGTGATCGTGCGCGAGACGTAGGTGTCGTTCGCGAACTCCTGAGGGGTTCCGACTCCTTCCCAGCGCACCTCCTCCTTCACGAAGTTCGGGCCGAGTGCGAAACCGAGCGCCGGCAGCGCGATCATGCCGACGGCAACGCCGCCACCACCATTCGCGAGCCCCGTCATCAGACGGCGGCGGGTAACGGTTTCACCCTCGAAGGCACCGGGGATCTTGCGATCTGCGGTGTAGGGCGAGCGATTCTTGGAACTATCAGGCACGAGAGTGGGGCGAGGGCTGCTCTGGGAGCGTCAATCTACCGCGCAGGAGCTTACGCAGGCAGTCCGCTGGATGCACGCCGGGTTACCGCCGGTCGTGTTGGTAGTACGAAATGCACG
The DNA here is from genome assembly GCA_030655275.1 of Solirubrobacteraceae bacterium. GTDB lineage: Bacteria > Actinomycetota > Thermoleophilia > Solirubrobacterales > Solirubrobacteraceae > JAGIBJ01. The sequence continues at coordinate 361 of JAURVW010000769.1, read as the reverse complement.
GTGCGACGGGGTCATTCGGCCCGCAACTCCTGGCACGTGGAGGCCCAGATCTGGGTGAGCGCGCCAGCGCCCGCGGGCTCTGCGGTGAGCGCGACCGCACATTGGCCGATGGCTTTCGCGAGCAGACCGATGGCCTCCAGGTCGCCGTCGTGGGCGAGTGCTTGCAGCGCGTGGGCGAAGCACCAGTCGCCGACGAGCAGCGCGAGATCGCCGTCGTCGGTCGCCAGGAGACCCGCCTGCCCCGCATGCAGCCGAGCGCCGGTCCAGGCGGACAGGACCGCCGCGGCGCGGGCCGGGACGAGGCCGTCGACCGCCGGAGCCCCGTCGGTCGACCCGGCGCTCGCGCCGTCGACGAGGCCGC